>JBAWXP010000014.1:0-15087 GCA_037143995.1 Actinomycetota bacterium | reverse complement strand
GCGGGCGTTCCGATGAGCGAGAAGAGAAGAGCCAAGGCTCCGGCAATCAAAATCAATCTCATTCTGTCTCGCCCTCCTGAATGCTACGTAACCATTGTGCAGATATTGCATCTGCCAAAATTTCTAACTTCTCAGATCGTGAAGCCTTCACTAAGACGACATCGCCCTTGCTGAGATTATTAGCGACTTCTATCGCTTCTGCAATATCTGCGCATCGATGAATTGATGTCGCACTTGATGCCGAGATCGATGCGGCATATTCAGGCGCTCCTACGCAGACGAGATGGTCGATTCCTAGTTCTGACGCAAGGGTGCCAATAGCTGCATGATCTGTATTCGATGACTCGCCGAGTTCATGCATTTTTCCTAAAAACGCCCATGATTCTCCCCCTCGTTCTTGGGCAAAGAGGGCAAGAGTCTGAAGCGCCGCAGCCGTAGCTTCGGGGCTTGCGTTATACGCATCGTTGATAAGGACGAGAGATGGAAGTTCTTCAATCTCCATGCGCCACTTTGCCTCTGACTCGGCAGTCGAAAGTCCACTTGCAATCTGGTCTAATGAAAAACCTAAGACTGTTGCAACTGAGGCCACAGCAAGGGCATTGGCAACTTGATGAAGGCCAACGATGCGAAGCCCGACTGCGCTGCGTCCTTCAGGTGTGATGAGATCAAAATGAGCACGACCTTCACGGACTTCAATATCTGTAGCACGAATATCGCATTCACTCGATTCGCCAAAGGTCAGAGTCTTTCCTTTATGCGCTCTGGCCATCGCTGGAGTGAAATCATCGTAGGTACCTAAGATTGCGATTCCTTCTGGGCCAAGCGATTGAATCAGTTCAGATTTTGTTTCTGCAATTGCCTGCATGGATCCAAATTCACCAACATGTGCACTGCCTACCCTGAGCACGACCCCGATATTTGGCTGAGCAATCGAGCAGAGATGAGCGATATCTCCAGGATGTCGTGCGCCCATCTCGACGATGCAGTACTTAGTAGTTTCCGTGCAGTGCAGGAGTGAAATTGGTGCGCCAATCTCATTATTGAAATTTCCGTGGGGAGCAACTGTTGGTGCCGCAGATGACAGGATTGATGCAAGCAGCTCCTTTGTCGTTGTCTTTCCCTGCGAACCTGTAATGCCAATGACAGTCAGATCTAAGAGATTGCTTCGGACATGCTGGGCAAGCTTGCCAAGTGCAGCGACGACATCATCGACAATGATGTGTCTCTGACTTACCGGCTTTGATGTAATTGCAAGGACTGCTCCGTGAGCAAAGGCATCATCGACAAAGCCATGGCCATCAACATTCTCACCTTGAACTGCAAGAAAGAGAGAACCATCAATTGCTACTCGTGAATCTATGACGGGTGCCTCTGATACAAGAACATCGCTGCCATGCAGAGTTCCATTGACGACGACAGCTATTTCAGATGCTTGCATTGGAATCATGGCGTGGCCTCGATTGCCTGAGCCAACTGAATACGATCATCAAATGGTGTCACGACACCGTTAACTTCTTGTCCACTCTCGTGACCTTTACCTAAGATCAACACTGTATCTCCTGCACCAGCAATACTGGCTGCATAGCGAATCGCATCGCGCCGATCTTCGATAATGCAAGATGGCTCAGTTATCGAGAGTTGACTTGTCATCTCTTTCAGAATCTCTGATGGAAGTTCTGAGCGAGGATTATCGCTTGTGAAGATTGCGATATCAGATCCGTGGCTTAAGGCAGCGCCCATTAATGGACGCTTTGCTGCATCGCGGTCTCCACCGCAGCCAAGAACTGCAATAACTTTGCCTGATGTGAAATCACGTGCAGCTGATAACACATTGGTTACCGCATCCGGGCTATGTGCATAATCCACAATTGCTTTATAACTCTGGCCAAGGAGAACAGGTTCAAGTCGACCTGGTGCACCTAGAAGATGCGGGATTACTGAAGCTAGTTCAATCGGATCAATCCCGGATTCGGATGCAATCGCAATAGCAAGTAAGAGGTTATCCAAGTTATATCCACCAAATAGCGTGGTTCGAGATTCGATCAATATTCCACCAGCTCCACGGATGCTAAATTCTGCTCCTGTCGTTGTCTCAGTAATCTCGACGAAATGCCACGTTGCACTCTTCTGTGTTCGAGATACCGTCGTTACGGGAACGCTCGCCATTGCCGCTAGTCGTACCCCATACTCTGAATCAATATTGATCAATGCTTGTTCGCAGTATTCGGGAGTAAAGAGGGATCCCTTTGCAGCGAAGTAATTCTCCATGTCATGATGAAAATCAAGATGGTCTTGTGAAAGATTAGTGAAGGCAGCAATTGCAAAGTGTGAGCCCTTCACACGCTGGAGTGAGAGTGCGTGGCTAGAGACCTCCATCACGAGATGGCGCATATGACGTTCGCGCATGGTTGCGGCCAGCGATTGCAGCTCAGGTGCTTCCGGCGTTGTACGAGAGCTAGGAATGACATCTTTACTGATGCGGGTTTCAACAGTTCCGATTAAACCTGTATCTCTGCCAGCTGCTTCAAAGATCTGATAGAGAAGTGTGGAAACAGTGGTCTTTCCATTGGTGCCAGTGATACCAATGCTGTGCATATCGCGCATCGGATAGCGAAAGAGTGAAGCCGCAATCAGTCCAGCGGCGTTGCGGACATCATTGACGACAAGCGTTGGCACATCAGTGAACATCTGAGCCCCTGCCGCATCAGTCAGTACTGCAACCGCGCCTCGACTGTGAGCTGCCTTCGCAAAGGATGCGCCGTGTACATGTGCTCCAGGAATTGCAATAAAGAGATCACCAGGTTCAACATCACTATCGCGGTGAGTTACGCCGGTAAAAGTTATTGAACTATCGCCACTACATGTTGCACCAACTAATTGCGCTGCATCAGCCAGCGAAGCTGTGAAGGTCTCGACAGTGCGAATCATTGCTTCTTAACGCTCACCAATGTCGCACGAGGATGAGTGAGTTCTGCCTGTGTGAGTGCTACAGGAAGTACTTTTGTACCGGTCGGTGCAACATGTTCTGATTGCAAGACAAATGTCATAACCTTTTTAAAGACTGGACCACAGAGTGAACCTCCGTAGTGACCATTATGCGGATCTTGAAGCGTCACGCTAATAACATAGCGTGGAACATCTGCTGGTGCGAAGCCGATAAAGGAAGCTGTATAGCCGGTGTATCGACCAGTTGACGCTTCATAACGCATCGCAGTTCCGGTCTTACCCGCTACGCGATACCCGGGGATTGCAGCACTGGGCGCAGTACCTTCTGGTGAAACGACACTCTCCATCATCAGTCGAAGTTTGATCGCTGTATCTTCACTAATCACGCGCGTACTTGTGCGTGTAGCAGTTGGTGTGAAATGTCCTGAAGCATCACTTGTACCGGCGATCACCGTTGGCGATACGCGAACTCCATTATTTGCAATTGTTGCAAAGACGCTTGTCGCTTGCATCGCAGTCACTGAATAACCCTGACCGAATGCAACTGTTGGTGCGGTAGTTCCTGACCAATCCGAGACAGCACGCAAAATACCTGCTGACTCACCTGGTAATCCAGATCCAGTCTTGGTGCCAATTCCAAACATTCTCAAATAATTAAAGAGTGTGTCATGGCTGAGAGTTTCTCCCACTTGGATTGTTCCAGTATTACTTGAGACAGCAAGGATTCCTGAAGTTGTTAAGTGCTGCGTGGGGTGATGTTGGTGATCATGGAAGGAAGAACCAGCGCGCATCAACATATACGGCACAGTAAATACTGTCGTTGGTGTAATTGTCTTCTCTTCCAGCGCTGCAGCCATTGTCATAACCTTGCCTGTTGACCCAGGTTCGTAGACATCTTGCACCGATGGATTGCGCATCAAATTAAGGGAAACGTTCTTGGTGTTATTGGGATCAAAAGTCGGTGCTGTTGCATGCGCAACAATTGCGCCCGTCTTGGGATCCATGACAATAACAGTTCCGCTAGAGGCACCTGAACTTTTGACTGCATCTGCAATCGCTTGCGCTGCCACCCATTGCACATCGCGATTTATTGTCAGGCGCACATTGGTGCCAGCTTTGGCTGAGATAATGTCACGCTGCGATCCTGGAATTTCTGCGCCATAGCCACGTGCATATGAGTACTTACCTTCAGTACCCGTAATCTTTGAATTCATACTCGATTCAAGACCTGTAGCGCCAATTCCATCTGCTCGAACAAAACCAATAAGGGAGGAGATGAGTTCTCCCGATGGATAATCTCGAATGTAAGAACGCTCAGGGAAGAAACCAATAATGCGCTGATCGAAGTGTTGATTATCTAAGAGCTTGTTGTAGCCATAGATAGCTTCAGTGAGCTGATCCCAGAGCGCAGGACGTCCATTCTTTAAGACTATTGAGTACTTGCGGGTGCCTGTGATGCTGTTCTGCACATCTGCAACAGATAGACCCAAAATTGGTGCAACGAAATTTGCAACTCGCGCTGGATCAGTAATCTGAGTCTGATCAACAATAACGCTGATTGCCGAGACGCTTCGCGCAAATGCGATTCCATTTACATCCGTGATATCACCACGCGGTGCCGGAATGACTCGAGTTGATTGCATCTCATTAGCAGCCTTAGCTTGATAACTATTTGCCTGAACAACCTGCACTCGAAAGAGCTGACACGCCAAGAGGATAAAGAGGCCAAAAATTGTTATTACGAGAATGTTGATGCGCGACTTTGCGAGAAGAAGATTACCCATTCGTTACTCCGGGATCTTCTGTCGAAAGATTGAGAAACACTGGAGTCTCCGAAGGTCGCATGCCCAGCGCAGCTGCCGCCGCCGCCAACTTCTCAGGGGCCGCATGTGAATCGATCTGGCGATTGATGGCATCGCGTTGGTCTGCAACTGACTTTGCTTCAATCTTGAGGTTTGAAAGAGTAAATGCATCTTGGGCAAGAAGAGTGTTAATCCCAAGCAGAGTTAAGAAGCCAACCAGACCAACAACTGTCAGGAATGTTGCAAAGAACTTGTGTGTAGCTCGTGCACCAGGTGTGACTTCTGTAAACAACCCCGAGATGATTTCAGCAGTGCGCTCTGAAACTTGCTTCTTAACTTTTGCCGCAGGCTTTTTTGATGCAACGTGTTGAGGTGCGACTTTGCGAGCAGTTGCTACAGCCATTACGCAGCCACCCTTTCAATCGCACGAAGGCGCACTGATGCCGACCGTGGGTTGGATTCGAGCTCTTCTGCAGTAGGTGTTTCGCTGGAGCGGAAGACAAGTTCAAACTTCGCTGCATACTCGGGTAGTTCGACAGGGAGATTTCTTGGAGATTTAGATGTTGAAGCTTCTGCAAAGATCTCTTTAACGATGCGATCTTCAAGAGATTGGAATGACATCACAACAAGTCGACCGCCGACCATGAGAAGTTCGAGAGCATCAGGCAAGGCGCGAGTTATTGCTCCAAGTTCATCATTGGCTTCGATGCGCAGAGCTTGGAATGTTCGCTTTGCAGGATTTCCACCAGTACGACGGGTGGCAGCAGGAATGCTGTTCTTCACAAGAGTTGCTAGTTCAGTAGTTGAGTTCAGAGGCGCCTTTGCTCGCGCTTTCACAATATTTTCAACGATACGAGTTGCAAACTTTTCCTCGCCATAGGTGCGCAAAATCTGCACGAGCTTTCCTGGCTCGTAGGTATTTACAATCTCTGATGCGGTGATTCCACGGCTGCGATCCATGCGCATATCAAGGGGCGCATCTACGGAGTACGAGAATCCGCGCTCTGATTCATCAAGTTGGATTGATGAGACTCCAAGGTCGAAGAGTGCGCCATTGATATGGCTATAGCCCAAACCTTCAACAACGCTAGAGATTTGATCAAAGACGCAATGCGCAGTCTTGAGGCGATCTGCAAATGGTGCAAGGCGCGCGGTTGCACGCTCGAGTGCAATCTGGTCGCGATCAATTCCAATAACAGTAAGGTTCTCAAAGCGCTGTAATAAGGCTTCTGTGTGGCCACCAAGACCAAGAGTTCCATCAACTACAACTGGGTTACTAGTTGCAAGAATTGCGGGAGCGAGAAGTTCAACGCAGCGATCGCGCATTACCGATATATGTTGCATCGTCTCCCCCGTTCTCTGGTGGTGCCATGTGCAAAAACTTTCGAGTGCTCATCTCTGGTCACCGCCGGCCGACGGATCTTTTTTCGATAGCGACGCCGGGGAAGGGGCGCCGCTGCCGGCCTAACATGAATGGAGAGGTCGGCGGTGGCCACAAATGAGCGCTCTATGTAGTTGTGTCATGCGGTACTGCTTTTTCTTACCTATTAAGTTTTAAATGTTTTTTGCTGATGTTTTAAAAAAGTCCCGGAAAAACTTCTTCAGAAACATCAGCAAAACTCTTTTCGCGATCAGCGAGGTATTCACTCCATGCAGCGCTATCCCAAATTTCAACGCGAGTATTTGCGCCAATGACGACGCACTCTTTTTCAAGGCCCGCATATGTGCGAAGACCTTGTGGGATGGTGACGCGACCTTGACGGTCTGGAATTTCATCGTGAGCGCCTGCAAACATCACGCGCTGGTAATCGCGAGCGCTCTTTGCAGTTACTGGTGCTTGGCGCAACGTTTCAGTGATCGTTGCGAATTCAGATGCTGGGAAGACATAGAGGCATCGCTCTTGTCCCTTGGTAATGACGAGGCCAGCTGAGAGATCATCACGAAATTTGGCGGGAAGGATGAGGCGGCCTTTCTCATCAAGGCGTGGCTCATGAGTTCCAAGAAACATTGACTTCACCGCCTTCCCCAAGGTCGTTGAGCGTGAAATGGCGCTCAATTCCCCACTTTACACCACTTTCCCCCTTTTTACACCACTCCTACCCATTATTTTCCCTATCCCGCCCCACCTCTCCCCACGGTTTTTGAGCATGAAAAAAGCCCCGACCGATGGGGTCAGGGCTTGGTGAAGTGGGGCTACTTACTGAAAGTTTCGACGATCCCAGCGCTCTTCAAGGCGAGCTGAGAATGATTTACGAGCTGCCTTATTACGGTTTCGCCCCGGCATTGGACGACTGATTGAGCGGATGAGCAGGAGTACGCCAGTCAGAGCGAGGACGAAGCCGAGGGCTCCGATATAGGTCGTCTTTGCGACAAGGCCTGTAAAGATCACTGCGATTCCAGCAAAGGTAACGAGGGTGGCGAGCAGAAGGCGTGGACGTGGCGGCGCCATTGTGGCTCCAGCAAGTCGTGACTCTAGGCGTGGGTCATCTGTGGCGAGAGCTTCTTCCATCTCAGCCAGGAGGCGACGTTCGCGATCAGAGAGAGCCATATAGAGAGAATAGAACAGTTCGCAATTGTGCGCTACTCCGCGTTACTCGTGGCCTTCAGAGCCATTTTCAGGCTTAATCAAGCGCCCAGGACGCACACTAGCCCCGCCAAAACGGGCCTTCGCCTTATCGATAGCGGTATCTGCCTCGCGCCAACCAAATTCGCGGGCGCCGAGTTCGAGTTGTTCAGGCACTCCGTCTTGAAGATTGCCGAGTGAGACGCCGACTAAGCGAATGCGGGCACCTTCATTATTGAGAGCTAGATATAACTTCTTCACAATTTCATATGTCTCGTGAGTGCTATCGATTGCCAGTGGCACCGTCTTTGAACGCGTGATGGATGTGAAATCTGCAAATTTAATTTTGATGGTGATGGTCTTTGCAAAGAGATGTGCTTCACGCAATCGCGCAGTTGCTTTCTCGGTCATACGCAGAAATTCGCGCAAGAGTTCTTCGGGGGAATCAATATCGCGTGAGAATGTCTCTTCATTGCCGATACTTTTTTCTGGTTCATTAACGACAACATCGCGGTAATCGCGCCCCCATGCAAGTTCGTATAAGGATTCACCTGTTGCATCTCCTAGCGCGCGAATCAGTGTAGAGCGCGGAGTATTGGCGATATCGGCAACTGTATGCAGCCCTAATCGATCAAGAGATTCAGCAGTCTTAGGTCCCACTCCCCAAATTGCACGCACGGGCAGTGGATGGAGAAATTGCAGGATGCGATCTGATTTTATTTCAAGCATTCCATTGGGCTTACAATGTTGGGATGCAAGCTTTGCAATAAATTTAGAGGGTGCAATTCCCACAGAACAAGTAATGCCTTCTTCTTTCTCCACCTGGGCTCGGATCTTTGCTGCGATCTCGCGCCCTGTACCAAAAAGCTTCTGCGAGCCAGTCACATCAAGAAATGCTTCATCGAGTGAGATGGGTTCAACAAGCGGTGTATATGAATTGAAGATTGCCATCACGCGCTCTGAGATTTCAGAGTAGCGATGATGTTCGGGTGCGATAAAGATGGCATGGGGTGCCATCCGTTTTGCCCGTCCCACTGGCATAGCAGCGCGGATTCCAAATTTGCGTGCTTCGTAATTTGCCGACAGGACAACCCCGCGAACACCTGCTCCGACAACGAGCGCCTTACCTTTATATTGCGGATTATCGAGTTCGGCGACAGATGCATAGAAGGCATCCATATCGACATGCAGAATCGTGGATTCTTCTATCTCTTCCGCCGTCATATCGCCACACTATCTGCTTGAGCGCGCCATTTTTCGTAGGCAAGGCGTAAGTCCCACACTGCTGTTGCACGAATAGAGATACCTCGAGCACCTGTGCGACGAGTCTGTCCGCGCACCAAAAGCAAGGATGTGGAGTAGAGCGTTGATGCATGATCGACTTGTGCATCAGGAAAGAAGGTTGAATCGCTGCAGCCATATCCATCATCAAGAGTTAAGAAGATAACGCGGCGACCTGAACGTACTGGCGGAGTTTGCAACGCCACTTTTACGCCAGCGACAAGCACTGATGAATTAGAACGTAGCGAAAGTAGATCAGAAGATTTAACAGCACCAATTGCATTGAGAAATGGCGCATAAAAACTGAGCATATGTTGGGTGACATCCATACCTAAACGCTCGACTTCGCTGCGCACTTTCTCGGCCACATTCAAGGGTTGTAACCCACTACTTTCAAGAGCAGGAGCCGCAAAGCCCAGCGTCATTTGTGACCCCGGAAGATTGCTGACTGGCGATTTCTGTAGATCGTTAAAGTGCAACAATAAATCGCGTTGGTTGGTATGCACCGAATCAAAGGCACCGGTCATAATCAGATTCTCAACTACCGGTGTTGATGCACCAGATCTGCGATAGAAATCAGCGAGATCAATGTAGGGCTGGCCTGTAATGATGGATGCAATCTCTTTTTCAGATATTCCAGCAATGCTAGAGAAAGCGATACGCACTGCATCGCCATCGAGTGTGCGCTCTATGCGATAGTCAGCAGATGACTTATTGATATCAAGGGGCGCAATTCCCACGCCAATCTGACGCGCTTCATCGAGCAACAACCGCTTGGGATACATGCCGGGGTCGTGGGTCAATATCCCTGCGATAAATGCTGCAGGGTGATGGGTCTTCAGCCATGCCGATTGATAAGTGGGCAGAGCAAAGGCAGCAGCATGTGCTTTACAGAAACCGAAGGATGCAAAGGCGCGCAGAACATCCCAGATTTCAGTAATGATTTTCAGTTCGTACCCACGTTCAGTTGCGGCAGGAAAGAACCAATCGCAGACTTCTTGTTGACCGGCCCTATCCCCCAACGCTCTGCGTTTTTCATCAGCTGCAGCAAGGGAGATGCCTGTCATTACCGAGATGATTGAAATGACTTGTTCGTGAAAGACAACAACGCCTTCAGTTTCAGACAAGATCGGTAGCAAGTCAGGATGAATAATCTGCGCCGGGCGAAAGCCATGGCGCGCTTCAAGGAATGGGCGAATCATGTCGCTCTTAACTGGCCCCGGCCTAAAGAGTGAGATATCGATAACCAGATCGTTAAAGGTGCGCGGCTCAAGCTTTCCAACAAGTTCGCGTTGCCCAGGGCTTTCTACTTGAAAGATTCCGAGTGTGCGCGTTGATTGAATGAGTGTATATGTATCGGCATCATCGAGTGCTACTGCATCGATATCGAGTTCTTGATCTTCGACTCGTTTGATTTCATGTACTGCATGAGCAATTGCTGACTGCATTCGTACGCCCAAGATATCGAGTTTTAATAAACCAATATCTTCGACATCATCTTTATCGAATTCGACCATAGGAAATCCACCAGCGTTGAACTGCACAGGTGCGCGATCGAGAAAAGCTGCATCAGATAAGACCATGGCGCAGGGATGCATCGCTAAATGTCGTGGTAGACCATCAAGACGAGCGGCAAGTGCAATGGTGGCGCGGGTTAAGGGCGCTGATGTATTGAAGTTCTTCAGTTCAGGAAGTGAGTTAAGAGCTGCATCGATATTGCCTGCACGAATATGCGGCATCGATTTTGCAAGCAGATCAATCTCCATCGCAGGCATTCCGAGCGCAGCTCCTGCATCGCGAATTGCATTGCGCGCACGATATGTATCAACCATGGCAACGGTGGCACATCGCGAGAGAACCCCAGGTTGATCCCACGTAGCGGGGCCATATTTCTTAAAGACCATCTCGTAGATTTCTAGGCGCCGTGCCGATTCAACATCGATATCGATATCAGGAAGTGCGCGGCGCAATGGCGAGCAGAAACGTTCCATCAATAATCCATGTTGCATCGGATCAACGCCTGATATTCCAAGTAAGTGGCAGATCAGCGAACCTGCGCCACTGCCACGCGCTGCTACACGGATATCGGCAGCACGCGCCATATCGGTGATATCTGCAACTGTTAAGAAATAGGACTCATATCCCAGCGTTGCAACGATTGAGAGTTCATCATCAAGTCGCGCACGCGCTTTTGCGATAGTGGCGCCATCGTTATAGCGCCAATTGATTCCAGCTTCAGAGCGAGTGCGTAGCAATGAGCGCATTGCAGCAGGTGAATCGGCACCGACAACATGGGGTTCGGGTAAGTGAATGCCATCTAAACCAATATCGCGATGCGGTGATAAGACTGCGCGTTCGGCCCACTGACGCGTTGTCTTCAGCAGTGCACGTGGTGTGCGTTCGCCCGCTGCTCGCGCAATTTCAGCGGCAAGTGCAATCATCTCGTCACTGCTCTTTAAGTAGCCTTCTGCATTACGACGTTCGACGTTGCGCGGATGGAGCGGAACTAATTGGCGCGCACAATCGAGGATATCGGCTAGTGGCCCATCGGTGCGATCGCGCATACGCGCTGCATTGGTGATGACCGCATCGATATCGTTATCGCGAGCAAAGATCAGAGAACGCGCTGCGTGCGCTGTCGATTGCGGCCCACTGCCAGCAACCAAGTGCGATACACATTCGATGGCATGGTCTGCAAAGAGATCACGGGTCTGATTAAAGATAGTCAGCGCTACATCGAATCGATGTGTAGCAAGTGCCTGTGATACTGGTGATTCAGGGCCATGTAATAAATGGAGGTTAGATGTGTACTGGCTAAATTTTTCAAGAAGTTCAGGGGTTAAGACAGCTGTGCGATCTGCGCTATTCATCTGCAAACCTGTATAGAGCCGTACCAAGCTGCGCCATCCGCCATCGCTATGCGCTAAGACCGTGACACGTGGAAGCGTGCCCGATATATCGCCGATACGAATCGGAAGATTGATGCCGATAATTGGTGCGATGCCATGGCCCACACATGCTTTGGTAAAACGGATTGCACCCGCCAGCCCATCGCGATCTGTCAGTGCGAGCGCCGGCATCTCAAGTTCTGATGCACGTGCCACTAAATCACGAGGTTGCGTTGTTCCGTATTTAAATGAATATGCACTTGCAGTGCGAAGATGGATAAAGCTCACTAGATAGCTCTAATAATCCACTGGCCTGTTGCTTCATCGCGTTCGAGCTGGAATGTTGTCAGTGCGCCAATTGGTGCTGCTTCAACTGTCCATAGTGCGCGAGCTTGATCGTCGGGTCGAAACTTTCCATCGCTAATACGGTTCCACCATCCACCGGCTTCACACCATCGCGATAAGACTGCATGGATACGAAAGCGCCGTCCCTTAAAGGTAAATTCGATAGGCGTAAGCCCTCCGTCAGAGACGACCTCGTGTGCCTTTACTACTTCTGCTGCCATCTTTTCTTACTTCCCCTGGTATCTGTGGACAATTCGAACAGATGTTCGAAAAGTAGTCCAGAGCTCTGACAAGGGCAAGTGGCCTCCAGGCTGAGCGTGGATCGAGCTCCCCCAGAGGTGAAAACGGCGTGGCGTGGAGAGAGATAGTTGAAATTTCAACTACTATTACTCCTGTACGTACCCGCTCACACTTAGGAGACACAATTGAACGCAGTTCTACTCGTAGGCCGAATCCTCTTCGCCTTTATCTTCATCACATCAGGTATCACTCACTTCGCAAAGCTTGAAGCGATGACAGGTTACGCACAGTACAAGAAGCTTCCGGCCGCAAAGCTCGGTGTTCTAGCCTCTGGTCTCTTCTTCCTTCTCGGCGGCGTCTATGTAGCAATCGGACTCTGGGTTGACCTCGGCGCTCTCTTGCTCGCAATCACACTCATCCTTGCAGCTGTCATCTTCCATAACTTCTGGAAAGAGTCAGATGCAACAGCAAAGCAGAACGAAATGATCGCTTTCAATAAGGATCTTGCACTTGCTGGTGCTGCGCTCATCCTCTTCGCACTTATTGCAAGTGGAAACCTCACAGATTTCGGCGCACACGTCGGAAGCATCTCCTTCTTCAATAAGTAAACCAAAGTTCACCGAAAGCCCCTCGAGAAATCGGGGGGCTTTCGTATTTCTGGTGACAAGATAGCTACATGGAAATTCTTGGAGCGCTCTTAGCTGGTTCATTTATCGGAGCAGTCCTTGGTTTTGTCGGAGCCGGTGGCGCCATGCTCTCGGTGCCAATTCTGATGTACGGCTTTGGATTTGATCCAAAACTTGCAACCACTGCAGCTCTAGCCGTTGTATTTCTCGCATCTTTATCAGGTGTCATCCCTAAGGCCCGCGCAAAGCAAGTTCTCTATCGCGATGCCTTTGCCATCTCTGGAATTGGGCTTATTACAAACTTCGGCTTTGCATCGATAGCTGATCGAATTCCTGATGTCGTCATCACATCAGGTTTTGCTGGAGTTCTTTTGCTTGCTGGCTGGACGATGTTGCGCCCACTGCGCCTTGAAGAATATAAGCGGATGCCCATCTGGGTTCTAATAGTGATGTCACTGCTTATAGGATCAATGACTGGTCTCTTCGGAATCGGTGGAGGCTTCCTGGCTATCCCAGTTCTTGTTCTCTTCTTCGGGACACCTCAAGCTGTTGCCGCTGGAACCTCGCTTCTTATCATCGCACTGAACTCGCTCATCTCATTTTTCGGCCACCGTATGTATTGGGGCGAAGTGCAATGGCATATTCCAATTTTTATAGCAGGTGGCGCGATCGTTGTTGCCCAGTTAGCGTCACGGTTTTCCAGCAAAACTTCGCCAGTTGTTTTGCGTAAAGCCTTTGCCTACCTTCTCTTTGCAGTCTCGCTCTTTACTCTTGCAAAGACTTGGATTGCTTAAGCGTTTAGTGCGCGTACCTTGATGTACTTTGATTGAAATCCCACAACCAAGAAGAGCGCTACTGGCAGAGCAAAGGCGACCGGCAGTGATGTGAGCTGTGAAATTCCGCCAATAATTGTTGGCCCACCGAAATAAGCTGCAATTGCAATCAGACCAATTCGCGCTAAACCAACAGAAGGTGCGACTCCTGGAATCGATGCAGCTGCCAAGTTAAATGCTGGGAAAAACGGACCCATTCCAAAACCTGCAGCTCCAAAACCGATACACACTATGACAAGTCCCAATAACTTATGGCTATCTGATAATGGGATTCCGATGAGTAGACCTAAGCCCCAGATTCCGCCACCACAATAACCGCCGTACTTCACAGTGTTGACATAGCCCCACTTTGCAAAGAATTTGTCACCCAACAATCGGCTTGCAATCATCGCTAGCGAAAACGTTGTCGCAGCTGCCGCATTCAGGCCTTTACCAATGTGCATATGATCTTGGAGAAGAATTCCACTCCACTCATATGCGCCACCTTCAGGAATCAACGAACACATCAGCCCAATTCCAAGGGCCCACAGAATCATCGCCTCTTTACCGAAGAGAGGAACTTTCGAATCGGTCACATCGCCTGGTTCACCTAGATGGCCATCTAAATCTGCGGGCAGTAAGTAGTGCACCGCAAAGAAAAATGCAGTAAAACAGAAGCCAGCGATAAGAAATAGATTTGTTCTCGGTGACATCACATTTGCAACTAATCCCCCAACCAACGTTGCCGAGAACGCACCGATGCTCCACAAGCCATGGAAGGTAGACATCCATCTTCCGTTGGTATGTTTTTCGATAGCAAGTGCTTGGCTATTTACTGCAACATCCATAAAAGCCACATTGAAACCAGTTATGAACATTCCGATCAGCAGCACGCCAACACTCGTTGCAGCTCCCATGATGGTGACGCCCAGCGGCAATAAAATTCCAGAAATACGTACGACAAGTTTCGATGAATACATATGAACTAATCGCCCAGATAGTTGCGCACCAGGAATTGCGCCCAGTGTGCTGCCCAGCAAGACCAGGCCAAATTGACCATCGGTTAAGCCGAGTGAATCCTTAATCTCAGGAATACGCGGTACCCACGCAAGCCCGGCAAAACCCAGCAAGAAGAAGCAGGACCATGTTGCATTTCGAGCCCTCATACCTTGCTGATAAATAGTCAGAGCTTTCGAAGACATGGCGGGACGCTATCTCATAAAGTGCGCACATGGATGGAATTCTAGAAAAGGCTGCTGTGAGACGGTTCAAAGAGGCTGCCGATTCACTCGGCATTAAAGGTGAGATAAATATTCTCGCTGAAACCGCTCGCACAGCTATTGATGCAGCAAATGGACTTGGTATTGAAGTCGGACAGATTGCATCCTCTCTGATCTTCAAACTGCCATCTGGTAATCCACTGTTGATTATCACCAGCGGTCGCCATCGCGTTGATACTGAACTCGTTGCAAAGAATCTCAACATCCCTGAACTGGGACGCGCAGATGCCAACTACGTTAAAGAGGTATCCGGATATTCAGTAGGCGGAGTATCCCCCATCGGTTGGATCACACAACCAGAAAT
>JBAWXP010000013.1:0-15432 GCA_037143995.1 Actinomycetota bacterium | reverse complement strand
CTTGCTCCACGTATCTCAGATTCGCAAGATGCATGGTGGAAAGCGCATTGAAAACCTTGAAGAAGTGATGAAGGTTGGCGACAAGATTCAGGTTGAAATCGGCGAGATTGATCCAAAGGGCAAGCTCTCATTGGTTCCAGTTCTCGAAGATGGATCGACTCCAGCTGCTGAATAAGTAGATGTCAGTCAAACGCTCAGTTCACTCAAGTGGTCTGCGCATTGTTACGGAAGAAGTTCCGTCAGTGCGCAGCGCCGCCGTGGGAATCTGGGTAAATGTAGGTTCACGTGATGAAGCACCGGCAACTGCTGGTGCTTCTCACTTTTTAGAGCACCTTCTCTTCAAAGGAACAACGAGCCGTACTGCGCTAGAGATTTCATCTTCTATCGAATCTGTTGGCGGCGAGATGAATGCATTCACATCCAAGGAGTACACCTGCTTCTATGCCCGCGTGATTGATACAGATCTTCCGATGGCAATCAACGTAGTAAGTGACCTCATCACTTCATCCATAGTGAGCGCACTCGATGTTGATGCAGAGCGCAAGGTTGTTCTTGAAGAGATTGCTATGCGCGATGACGATCCCAGCGATCTGATCCATGATTTCTTCAGCGATACCTACTATGGAAATACGCCAATAGGTCGTCCAATTTTGGGCACAGTTGAATCCATTAAGGGTATGTCTAGCAATACCGTATTTAATTACTATAAGAAGAAGTATCTTCCGCAAGATTTAGTCGTTGCAGTTGCAGGAAATATTAAGCATAAGCGCGTGGTCGCAATGGTCGAAGAGGCCCTTTCGCGAGATAACTTCCTCGATATCTTGGCAGCCCCTGTCGTACGTCCGAATACCGTGGTCAAGAACACCAAACAACAATCAGTTGGCGTTATGTATAAGAAGAGCGAACAAGCACACATGTTCTATGGCATGGAAGGTGTGGCTCGCGCAGACGATCGCCGCTTTGCGATGGGAGTGCTTTCGGCAGCCCTCGGTGGCGGAATGTCCTCTCGACTCTTCCAAGAGATTCGCGAGAAGCGTGGTCTTGCCTACTCGGTGTACGCATACGCTCAACAATTTGCTGGTTCCGGAGTACTAGGTTTCTACGCAGGATGTAACCCAGCTAAAGCGATTGAAGTTGTAGAAATCATCCGTAGCGTTCTATCAGATGTTGCTGAAAATGGAATGACGCACGAAGAGATTGAACGCGCAAAGGGCGCAGTACGAGGTTCGCTCGTCTTAAGTCAGGAAGATTCAGGTTCACGAATGAGCCGAATTGGTAAGAATGAGATTGTCTACGGCCAGGTCATGGATTTTGATGACATCCTCAAATCAATCGCACGCGTAAGCACCCAAGACATTCGCGAAATTGCCAGCGAGTTCTTGGTCAAAACGCCTACCCTTGCTCTTGTCGGTCCATTTAAGAATGAGTCTAAATTCGAAAAGGTGCTTCAGAAATGATCAAAGTTGGCATACTCGGCGCACGTGGCCGCATGGGATCTGAAGTCGTTAAGGCTGTCACAGATGCGCCTGATCTAGAACTCGTTGCATCACTTGATCTCGGAGATTCACTTGATGCCTTGGTGAGT
The DNA here is from genome assembly GCA_037143995.1 of Actinomycetota bacterium. Classification (GTDB taxonomy): domain Bacteria; phylum Actinomycetota; class Actinomycetes; order Nanopelagicales; family Nanopelagicaceae; genus Planktophila. Next base: position 13,847 of record JBAWXP010000013.1, on the reverse strand, counting down.
AATGGCGCACAAGTAGTTGTTGACTTCACTACACCGGATTCAGTTATGGCCAACCTTGAATTTCTCATTTCCAATAACATCAATGCAGTCATCGGCACGACCGGCTTCGATGATGCGCGTATTGCAAAGATTAAATCTCTTCTTGCTTCATCTAAATCTGGTGTACTGATTGCTCCCAACTTCGCAATCGGTGCTGTCTTAATGATGGAGTTTGCAACAAAGGCTGCCAAGTACTTTGAATCAGCAGAAATTATTGAACTTCATCACCCTAATAAGGTAGATGCGCCATCTGGAACAGCTGCGCGCACCGCAGAACTCATGTCAAAGTCACGAAAAGATGCAGGGCTAGCAGCGATGCCTGATGCGACATCAACAACACTCGACGGAGCACGTGGCGCCACAGTGGGGGATATCCCAGTTCACTCAGTACGTCTGCGCGGCCTTGTTGCACACCAAGAGGTATTGCTCGGTGGAATCGGTGAAACACTTTCAATTCGCCACGATTCAATCGACCGAGTAGGTTTTATGCCAGGAGTACTTCTTGGCGTTCGTCAGGTTGTAAATCATCCAGGGCTGACATTCGGCCTTGAAAACTTTATGTAACTGAAAGGCAAAGAAATGGCACTCGCAGATATCACAATGTACGGAGCTGATTGGTGCGGAGATTGCCGTCGCTCGAAGCGTCTCCTTGAAGAGCTCGATGTGCAGGTCAACCATATTGATGTCGAAGCTGATGAATCTGCGGCGGCAAAGGTGCAAGAGATCAACGGGGGAGCGAAATCTATTCCTGTCTTGGTCTTCTCAGATGGAACGCATTTAACTGAACCTTCAGATAATGATCTCAAGGCCAAATTAACTTCCCTTGGAATTATTTAAATCTGTAGATAAGTGCTGAAGTAAGCGCTGCAGAGATAACGACAACGAAGTACGGTGCCTTAAGGCGCAGTGCAATTAAGGCCACAATAACGCCAGCAAGTCGTTGATCGATAACCCACTTACCTTTCTCGGTGAGCGTTTGTACTCCCACCAGTGCACTCAGTAGCGCAATTGGAATGAGAGTATTGATACGGAGCATGCGTGGGTTGGTGAGATATTTTTCAGGGATCGAATGGCCCATAAATTTTAAGAAGAATGCGATTGCGCTTGTTCCCAAAACTCCAATCCACAGAGCGCTCATCGTCGAGCCTTCCAGCCAAATGCAACAGCTAATAAGGCTGTAGTAATGATGGGAAGACCGGCAGAAATTATTGGTGACAGCGCAATAGCGATGAGTACTGCAGATGCAGCAAGTATGCGTTCAAATCGTCCCAGTAATCGTGGCCAGACCAGACCTAAAAATGCTGCAGGTACAGCTGCATCGAGCCCCCACGCGGATGGATTGCCCATCGCTTGCGCACCGAGTGCGCCGACTACAGTGAAGATATTCCAGAAGAAATAGACACCAAAGCCCGTTAACCAGAAGCCCTGTCTCATAGCGTGATTGCCGAGATCTTCTTGTCCTATTGCAACTCCAGTTGATTCATCAATCGTCACTTGCGCTGCAATGATGCGCTTTGCTCCACGAACTTTGAGAACAGGTGCCATACGCAATCCATATAAGCCATTACGGATTCCAAGAAGTGATGCCGTGGCAATTCCTGAGAGAGCGCTACCGCCGGCACCCATCACGCCGACAACTGCAAATTGTGATGCCCCAGAAAATGTAAGCAGAGAAAGTGCGCACGTTTGCAGGATTGAGAACCCTGCAGCGATTCCAGCTGCCCCAAATGCGATTCCATAGAGGCCAACAGTGAAGGAGACGCTCAAACTCTGCGTTGCCGTGGCACGGTTCACTTTGGACACGCGGTTATTGTGCCCTAGATATCCAATGAGCGGAGGGGGGTTAATAGATAAGGTGCGGACATGTCTGAGACCGTAATTTTTAGAGATGATGTCACCGTTGAGCTAGTTAAGTCGAGCGCAAGTGATGCAGATGTCATCTGGGCAGCGCGCGTATCAACTGCCGGCGAACAATCACTAGATGAGATCGGTGAGGATCCAGCGCGTTCGGCAGGCTTGATTAACTACCTGGCGCGCGAGCGACATGGATCTCCCTTCGAACATACCTCTATGACATTTTTTATCTCAGCTCCTATCTTTGTCTTCCGCGAATTTATGCGCCATCGCATCGCTTCATACAACGAAGAGTCTGGTCGCTATCGCGAACTGAAGCCAGTCTTCTACATTCCTTCAAAGGAACGTAAGTTGGTGCAGGTTGGTAAAACAGGTGCCTACACATTTGAAGATGGCACACCAGAACAATTTGAAGTAAGCATCAAAGCTATGAAAGAGGCATATCTGATTGCTTACGATTCATACCAGAAGATGCTTGATGTCGGCGTAGCTCGCGAAGTTGCACGAGTTGTATTGCCTGTTGCTACATATTCATCAATGTATGTCACCATGAATGCACGTGCATTGATGAACTTCCTATCACTTCGTACCGCACGTGAGGGATCACATTTTCCGAGCTATCCGCAACGTGAAATTGAGATGGTTGCAGAAAAGATGGAAGCTGAATTCGCTAAATTAATGCCACTGACATACGGGGCATTTGAAAAATCTGGTCGTATCGCGCCATAAGCGATACGATGCCCCGATGAATACGCAGGCGCCTTTCGGACGACTCCTCACCGCAATGGTGACCCCTTTTGATAAGGATGGAGCGATTGATTGGGCAGGCGTTGAAAAGCTGGCTCAACATCTTGTTGATAACGGCCATGATGGAATCGCTGTCAATGGAACTACAGGCGAAGCTCCCACTACAAAATCTTCTGAAAAACTTGAGATCATCAAAGTTGTAAAGAGCGTTGTTGGTTCAAAGATTCAAGTTCTCTCGGGTGCTGGCGATAACGAAACTGCCTACACAGTCGAGCAGGCAAAGCGCTCTGAGCAAGCTGGAGCAGATGGCCTCTTGGTCGTGACTCCCTATTACAACAAGCCACCTCAAGCTGGCATCGAGGCGCACTTTCGCGCAGTAGCTGCTGCAACAACTCTTCCCATCATGATGTATGACATCCCCGGTCGCACAGGTGTTGAGATCGAATCTGACACCATCGTCAAACTCTTTGAAACCGTCGACAACATTGTGGCTCTCAAAGATGCAAAGGGAAATATTGCTGCGACTTCATGGGTTATTAAGAGATGCAATATTCCCGTCTACTCAGGCGATGACATTCTAAACTTGCCCTTCCTTTCTGTTGGCGCAGTTGGTTTTGTTTCAGTATGTGGCCATACCGTCGGACTTCAACTCAAGGCGATGCTCGATGCCTGGTTTGCGGGAGATACATCCAAAGCCCTTGAAATTCATCAGAAACTCTTGCCAGTATTTACCGGCACATTCCGCACGCAAGGTGCAATTTTGACCAAGGCAGCGATGTCTCTCATGGGACTTCCCGGAGGAACAACTCGCCTGCCACTCGTTGATGCAACACCAGAACAGGTAGATCAGCTTCGCAAAGATCTCATCGCTGGTGGCGTCACACTAAAGAACTAACGCATCACTGTATGACACAACATCCCCATCCAAACCTGGGCACACCAAGCAAGCTTGTTGATGGTGGTCTGCGCATAGTTGCTCTCGGTGGAATCTCTGAAATCGGCCGCAATATGACCGTGTATGAGACCAATGGAAAGCTACTTATTGTTGATTGCGGTGTTCTCTTTCCTGAAGATAATCAACCAGGCATTGATCTCATCCTGCCTGACTTTAGTTATATACGTGATCGTCTCAACGATGTAGTTGGCATCTTCCTCACTCATGGCCACGAAGATCACATCGGTGCAGTTCCGTACTTACTGCGCGAACGTGGAGATATTCCTGTCTATGGATCTCCACTCACCATTGCTCTGATCGCTGCGAAGTTGAAAGAACATCGGATTTCACCGTTCACTCGCGAAGTCCGCGAAGGCAACCGTGAAGATGTCGGCCCATTTGAACTTGAATTTGTCGCAGTCAATCACTCGATACCTGATGCGCTGGCAGTTGCGATTCATACAAAGGCTGGCACAGTGCTTCACACTGGCGACTTCAAGATGGACCAACTTCCACTGGACGGTCGCATCACTGATTTACGTACTTTCGCTCGCTTAGGCGAAGAAGGCGTCGATCTCTTTCTCGTCGATTCAACAAATGCAGATGTTCCAGGCTTTACACCTTCCGAACGTGAAATCATGCCTGCGCTCAATCGCGTCATCGCATCTACAAAGCGACGTGTCATCGTGGCATCGTTCTCATCGCATGTGCATCGAGTCCAGCAAGTAATTGATACAGCCGCGCTGCACAATCGCAAGGTCGCATTTATCGGTCGCTCGATGATTCGTAATATGAAGATTGCGCAAGATATGGGTTACTTAACCGTTCCTTCGGGAATCCTCTTCGACGCACGCGAACTCGATAATTACGATGATCGCGTGGTGCTTATTTGTACTGGATCACAAGGTGAACCCATGGCTGCACTCTCACGCATGGCAAATGGCGATCATCAGATTCGTGTGGGGGAGGGCGACACCGTCATCCTTGCATCATCACTTATTCCTGGTAATGAAAATTCAGTCTTTAGAGTGATCAACGAGCTCACACGATTCGGTGCCAAAGTTGTGCATAAAGCCAACGCGATGGTGCATGTTTCTGGCCACGCAGCAGCAGGTGAGCTCTTATATTGTTACAACATAGTGAAACCAAAGTATGTGCTTCCAGTTCATGGCGAATGGCGACACCTGAAGGCCAATGCTGAGATTGCAATTCAGGCCGGAGTTCCTCGTGAAAATGCATTTATTATCGAGAACGGTATTGTTGTTGATCTTGTTAACCACGAGGCAGAAGTCGTTGGTTCGGTTCCATGTGGCTTTGTCTATGTTGATGGTCAGAGCATCGGAGATATCACAGAGTCATCGCTCAAAGATCGACGCATTCTCGGCGAAGAAGGATTTATCTCTGTCATCGTGGTGATCGAATCACAAACAGGGAAGATTGTTGCAGGACCTGATATCCATGCACGAGGTTTTAATGAAGATGAAGCGCTCTTTGATGAAGTACGTGGGCAGATTGAGAAAGCGCTTACTGCCGCAGTTGCTGAAGGCGTCAATGGAACTCATCAGCTTTCACAAGTTGTACGTCGAACTATTGGAAGTTGGGTCGGACAGAAACACCGTCGTCGCCCAATGATTGTTCCCGTTGTCGTTGAGGTATAGGTCGGCGCGCCTACGCCTGCAAGAATTACCCTCCACCTAAGATTGAGCGTGTGGCTAAGAAGAAGAAACGCACATCAGGTAACTCTTTTCTCGGTGTAGTTGCTTCTGTCTGCGCATCAATCTGGCACTTCATTGCAAAGACTCTGGGTTCTTCAATCCGCTTTGTCGCCCGCGGGGCAAGAGATTTAGATCCCGAGCATCACCGCGATGGAGCAGCTCTGCTCGTTCTTTTACTTTCTCTCTCTGCATTTGCAGGAACATGGTTTAAGGCCGATAACTATGTGGGAAGGAATCTCTACTCATTCTTCTACGGAACATTTGGTCGCATTGGTGTCATGGCGCCTCTTGTTCTTCTCTACTTTGCAGTGAGGTTATTTAGAAAACCTGAAGATAAACACACAACAGGGAGAATTACTGTTGGAACCCTTACTCTCTTAGTCAGTGCAACAGGGCTTGCCCATCTACTTAATGGTTCACTCGGCGCCGTAAATCCAACTGGTGCAACTGCGATCCGCGAAGGTGGAGGGCTGCTGGGTTACTGGGTTGCAAAGCCGCTTGTTGCCCTGATGACATCACTCCTTGCTTACCCACTTCTCATTGTCGTTTTCTTCTTTGGCCTACTTATTATTACCGGTACACCACTGTCCAAGGTGGGTATCCGAATCAAAGTATTGGCAATCTGGCTATGGTCTAAACGCCCTCAGCGAGGTGATGGTGACTTTGAAATTTCTGATACGCCACCTTTTGAATCTCCGGTTGTTGCTTGGAATCAAGAAGTGGATGATGAAATTGATGAAGAAGAGTTTGATGAAGAGTTCACTGTCGAGATTCCACGAACTCCACTTGCCGCTCAACTTCAAGAGGCGCCAAAGTCTGAAAAGCGCCCTGAACAGTTGCTCTTAACCAGTGATATGAAATATGAACTTCCATCTCAAGATTTACTCAAGGTAGGGCCTGCTGCGAAGGCCAAGAGCAAGGTCAACGAATCCGTAGTGGCCTCATTGACTGAGGTATTTAAGCAATTTGATATTGATGCTCAGGTGACTGGATTTATGCGCGGTCCTACAGTGACTCGCTATGAAGTTGAGCTTGGCAATGCAGTGAAAGTTGAGCGCATCACCGCTCTTTCTAAGAATATTTCTTATGCAGTTGCCAGCAGTGAAGTTCGCATTCTTTCGCCTATTCCGGGTAAATCAGCTGTAGGAATTGAAATCCCTAATGCGGATCGAGAGATTGTTGCACTTGGTGACGTCATGCGCTCAAGCGTTGCAGGTCAAGATCACCATCCCATGCTCGTCGCTCTTGGTAAAGATGTTGAGGGTAATTTCGTTTGTGCCAACTTAGCGAAGATGCCCCATCTGCTTGTAGCAGGAGCAACCGGTGCAGGAAAATCTTCAATGATTAACGCGATGATTACCTCAGTTTTGATGCGGGCAACTCCCGACGATGTGCGATTAATTTTGATTGATCCAAAGCGCGTTGAACTCACCGCATATGAAGGAATTCCGCACTTGATTACACCGATTATTACCAACCCTAAGAAAGCTGCCGATGCGCTCACGTGGGTAGTTCGCGAGATGGATCTCCGGTATGAAGATTTGGCGACATTTGGATTTAGACATATCGATGATTTCAATAAGGCTGTCCGTGCAGGAAAAGTTGTCGCGCCCCCTGGCTCAGATCGTGTAGTCGAGCCTTACCCATACTTACTTGTCATCATCGATGAGCTTGCAGATCTCATGATGGTTGCCGCCCGTGAAGTTGAAGAATCAGTTGTTCGCATTACTCAGTTGGCGCGCTCTGCTGGTATCCACCTGGTCCTTGCGACACAGCGACCATCGGTTGATGTGGTTACAGGTTTGATCAAAGCTAACGTTCCATCACGACTCTCCTTTGCAACATCCTCGCTTGCCGACAGTCGAGTGATTCTCGATAGCCCTGGAGCTGAAAAACTTATCGGGCAGGGCGACGCGCTATTTATTCCTATGGGAGCAAGTAGAGCAATTCGAATTCAAGGTGCCTACGTATCTGAACGAGAAATTGAAGCGGTAACAAACCATGTGAAGAAGCAACTTGCTCCACGTTATCGCAATGATGTAACACAAGTTCCACAATCTAATAAGAGTATTGATAAAGAGATTGGTGATGACTTAGAAATTTTGATTCAAGCTGTTGAATTGGTAGTTGGAACGCAGTTTGGTTCAACTTCAATGCTGCAACGTAAGTTACGTGTTGGTTTTGCGAAAGCTGGCAGGTTGATGGATCTCATGGAGTCGCGTGGAATAGTTGGCCCTTCAGAAGGGTCTAAGGCCCGAACCGTCATGGTCAAACCCGATGAACTCGATTCTGTGCTTGCAACACTTCGTGATTACTGAATTTCAGATTAACTCTGGGTGCCTTTTAGGGGTGAAATAACCGAATAGGGGTCACTTCCCATTTTTTTCGCACAGGTCTAAAGTTAGAATTGAGGTTCTTACCTCCCACAGTCAGGCGGCTTATCAGATGACTCTAGGCACAACGATGCGCGATGCTCGCGAAGCTGCCGGCATGAGCATCGCAACGCTTTCGGATGCAACAAGTATTCGTATGGGTCTATTAACTGAGATGGAATCAGATAATTTTAAACATTGTGGTGGAGATACCTATGCCCGAGGCCACCTGCGCAATATCGCAGTACTTATTGGACTCAATCCTCAAATCTTAATTGATCTATATAACAATCAACATGCAGTTGAAAGCCAGCGCATTCAAGATTCACTGGTTGATAACAATGTGATTCAAGTTCCTCGCGAAAAGAAATCTTTATCCTGGAAAGTTCCAGCATTGGCATCTATTCTTATTCTTGGCGTCATCGGAATTGTTCAAATTGTGATGTCTAACCAAAGTACGTCACCGGTGGTAGCTCCAAGGGTTTCAGCAACTGCATCGGTGTCTGCGACACCATCTACTACACCGAGTGCAACACCTACCGCCTCCGCAGTAGCGGCTCCATCGTCAACAGCTACCCATGGACCGGTTTCACTTGTTATTTCTGCGTCTCGCGGAAATTCTTACATCGACATCATCGTTGATGGAAAAGAGATTGAAAAAGGTTCAATCTTTCAAGGCGAGACGAAGACCTATAAAGGATCTTCAGTGATTAGCGTCTACTTGAGTAACCCAGCTGGTCTGGATGTGACCTTTAATGGAAAGCCATTGGCACCTTTGGGTGGCCAGAACGAAGAGGTACGTCGAACCTTCCGCTAACATCACCCCATGTCCCGTACCGTTGCGATTGTCACTATGGGCTGTGCGCGCAACGAAGTTGATTCCGAAGAGCTCGCTGGACGTTTAGAGGCAGATGGCTGGACGCTAGTGAGCGATGTTGAATCAGCAGAGGTTGCAGTCGTTAATACATGCGGATTTATTGAGTCTGCAAAGAAAGACTCAGTCGATGCACTACTCGAAGCAAATTCACTCAAAGGCCATGGAGTAACTCGCGCTGTAGTAGCTGTGGGATGTATGGCAGAGCGCTACGGCAAGGAACTTGCGGATGCGCTCCCAGAAGCTGATGCAATCTTAGGCTTTGATGATTACCAAGATATTTCAGAACGTCTGCAATCAATTATTAGCGGTAACTCACACGCACCCCATACTCCTCGTGACCGAAGAGCACTTCTTCCCATCGCACCTGTCGAACGTGCCGCAGCACGCGATGAGAGCTTCGCATCGGCAGTAGGTGCGGGCGGTTCGCTCTTTCGTAAGAGGTTAGGCGATGCTCCGTGGGCACCGCTCAAGATCGCATCAGGCTGCGACCGCCGATGTTCCTTCTGTGCCATTCCATTTTTCCGAGGTTCATTTATCTCTCGTAGGCCGACAGAGATTCTGCAGGAAGGGCTCTGGCTAGCTCAGCATGGAGTCAGCGAACTATTTCTTGTCAGCGAAAATACAACTTCCTATGGAAAAGATTTAGGAGATCTCAAACTCATGGAGAAGATCCTCCACGAGTTTGCAGAGATTGAAGGTATCGAACGCGTTCGACTTTCCTATCTTCAACCAGCAGAGATGCGACCGTCACTCTTGCAGGCAATGATTGAGACCGAGAAGGTTGCGCCGTACTTTGATCTCTCATTCCAACATACAAGCCCAACAGTTCTTCGTCGGATGCGTCGATTCGGTGATTCAGAGAAGTTCCTCCACCTCATCTCGCAGATCAGAGCACTTTCACCCGAGGCTGGCATCAGATCCAATTTCATTGTCGGATTCCCCGGTGAGACAGAAGCTGATTACAACGAGTTAGCTGAGTTCATCACTGCAGCAAAGCTTGATGCTGTGGGCATATTTGGATATTCAGATGAGGATAAGACTGAAGCGTTAGATCTGAGCGATAAGGTCGCAGACGAAGTAATTCGCGAGCGAGTAGAGACGCTCTCATCTCTTGCAGATGAAATGGTCTCATTGCGCGCCCAAGCTCGCATTGGCGAACACGTGCGCGTACTTATTGAAGATGCCGATTTACAAGAAGGTCGTGCTGCGCATCAAGGGCCAGAAGTAGATGGAACGACCTCATTTATCGGAACTGAGTTCACAGTTGGCCAGTATGTCGATGCAGTCGTAATTGATTCCATGGGTGCAGATTTAGTGGCGGAAGTTCGATGAGGGCTCCAGCTTTTATTACTCCAAATACTCTGACCGTTGCCCGCATTCTGCTGATACCTATTGGTGTATTTACCCTCTTCTTTGATGGTGGAGACAATTCGAAGTATCAAATAATCGCCTGGTGCATCTACTTCGTCTTGGGACTTACAGATATTGCAGATGGAAAATGGGCGCGACAATCTAATCGCGTCACAGCGCTTGGAGCGTTCCTCGATCCTGTCGCAGATAAGGCGCTCATTGGTTCTGCAATGATTTCTCTCTCCCTACTTGGCCGTTTTCCTTGGTGGATCACTTTCGTGATTCTCTTCCGGGAAATTGGGATCACAGTATTCCGACTGCTCGTCATTAAAGATGGAGTAATTCCTGCCAGCAAAGGCGGAAAACTAAAGACAGGATTTCAAAGTTTTGGAGTTGGTTTCTTTATGCTCCCACTTCCAGCATCTCTGGATTGGTTTAAATACTCATTTATCGCGGTAGCAGTGGCGCTGACAATTTCAACTGGCTATGACTACTTACGTACGTGGTATCAGAAGAGATAGATTGAAGGCATGACAACAAGCGTCTACGCCACAACCATCATCGAGACCCTCAAAGCTCGAGGTGAAACTGTCTCGATTGCAGAATCACTTACTGGTGGGGGATTGGGACATGCACTTACTCAAGTACCAGGCGCATCAGAAGTCTTTATCGGCGGAATCATCGCTTACACAGCAGATGTAAAGGTAAATTTCTTAGGAGTTCCTCGTGCAATCATTGATGAGTTCTCGGTAGTAAGCGAAGAGGTTGCGATTGCTATGGCCAACGGTGCTCGCGAGAAGATTGGAACAACGTGGGCGATTTCAACAACGGGCGTCGCAGGACCAGGTGATTACATGGGAATCCGCGAAGGTACGGTCTGGATCGCCATCGCGGGGCCCATCAATCAAACCTTGCTCTTGACCCTCGATGGCGGGCGAGATGGCGTACGCCAAGGCGCCATATCCAGCGCGATTGGTAACTTTGCGCGTATCCTAAGCACCTAGGTCGATTCGAAAGGAGTGAACAATGGCGCTATTACGTGAAGCAGTTGGTCACACACTTCGCGATGCTCGCACCTCGCAATCTCGCACGTTACGTGATGTAGCTCGCGAAGCTCGTGTCTCACTCGGGTATCTCTCTGAGGTAGAACGCGGACAGAAAGAAGCATCTTCAGAGTTACTCAATGCAATCTGTGATGCTCTTGGTCTTACCTTGTCATCTGTGATGACTGGCGTTGCACACGAACTCACATCTCGTGAAAGCGCAAAGCTCTCCGTTGTCGACGCAGCCTAAGTACGCCTTGCAAGGCGGAATACATCGTCGCACCGAGAGCGCAATTCTCGAAGGAACAAAATCTCTTATTGCAATCCATGGCATTTCTCATATCTCCATGATTGATATCGCCGATGCATCCGAAGTCTCGCGTGCCACTTTGTATAACCATTATCGTGATAAGAACGCAGTCCTTGAAGCGCTCATCACTGCCGAAGTAGATCGCCTTGTTTCAATTGCATCCCGTGCTGGTACACCCGCTGATGCTCTTGAATCACTGTCGCTTGAAATTTCTTCAGATAAAGCTCTTGCTTCAATGCGTATTCATGATGCTGACACTTTGATTGCAATCATGTCCCATGCAGAAAATCCACTGTACTTGGTGTTGGCTCGCTGTATCTTCGACGCTACAAAATCTGAGGCAGGTACCGGAGTCGCGATGCGCTGGTTATTGGGCCAAGTAATGCAGCCAATTTCTGGTAAACAATCCCGCGAACAAGCAGAACTTCTTGTAGAGCGCACACTCTTTTAATTGGTGGCCATCTACTAATGCGAATCTCTGATTTACGGGAAAGACTTGTGCTCTCATTTGGAGAAGCGTGGGCTACCTCTTTTTCGCACGATATTGCAATAAGCGAATTGGGATCGCTCACCGTAAATGAAGCCCTTGCTGCAGGACGCGAAGCAGATGAAATCTGGCGCGCAGTCTGCAAGCAATGTCCCACCGAGACATCGAAATATCGGTACTAGTAATGCCAGTTGTCTCCGAAGTAGTGACGCGAGATAAGAACTTACCCGCACTCGTTCTTGTCCATGGACTTGGCTCGGCCGGCAATATTTGGAAGACGCTCCATGCCGGCCTGGAGGAATTCTTTACTATTTATCCCATCGACTTGCCTGGACATGGAAGTGCGCCATTAGGCGATGAAGCACTTGATCCACAATCACTTGCGCGCTCAATCACCGAAACGCTCGAACGCGACCATGGAGTATCAGAGTTTCATTGTGCGGGAAATTCACTCGGTGGTTGGATCGCACTTGAGATGGCTGCCCAGTACCCAGATCGCGTCAAGAGCGTTACTGCACTCGCACCTGCTGGCTTATGGCACGAAGGACCAACACAACATTTACCGCCAAGTCTGATGGCGCGAGTGCTGGCAAAGATTTCACAACATTTTCTTCGTACGGCATACCGGCTGCCACCTCTGAAAGCGCTGGGATATAGGAAAATTACACACCTATGGCGTGAGCTCTCCTTTGAATCGTGTAAGGATTCAGTGATTGCTATGGCGCGATCAGTTGGCTATATGCCTATGTGGAGATCAATTCGCTTGAGAAAATTTGATGCGATTATTCCTGCAACGGTACCCGTATCAATTGTTTTCGGAGATTACGACCTGACGCTGCCTCATCCACGTGCCCAAGAACGAGAAGTGGCACCGCGCCATTCCAGGTGGATAATCGTAGATAATTGTGCACATGTCATTATGTGGAACTACCCAAAGCTAACAGTCGACTTTATTAAGCGAACTGCTTTTACACCGCAATAACTTCAAGTACCCAGGGTTCGACGCCATCGGATGGAGTGAGTGCACAAGGATATTTCTCAGAGACAATGGCATAGAGATCTTCGGGAGATGTTGGTAGCGACCTCGATTGCAGCAGCCAGCGCGCAATCTCGCCGCGAGTCTTCTTCGACATATGTGTCACAACTGTGCGAACGCCATCAACAACAGTGGATACGCGGATTTCTACAGTAATGTCGACAGGGGAGTGCCAGACTGTCTTATAGGTAGATGATCGACAGTCGACGATCAACTTCTCTTCGGCGCCATCGAGCACAGATGCAATGGGCTGGCGCATCGCCTTATTATCAATCTTCTCTTTATAGCTTTCGATCTTCTGAGATGGACGGACAACTCCGTACTTTGCGGAGATAATCGCAAGCGCCATTTCGCCTCGCTTCTTGGCAGCAGGGGAGAGAGTGGCCCAACCCAGGGCTTGATAGAGAACTCCCGCATAGACGCTCATGGCGGGGGTGGGTTTAGCTGTCTCCTGCTTCTTCTCAGAGGGCGGCAGGAGGATGAGCATGCGACACACCCTACTTGTCAGTGGCGCCTGCTACCTTTCGAACAGATGTTCGGATACCCTTATCCGCATCAAGCTAATTCATACCTAGCTGATGGGTCAGGAAACTGACTGCACAACCAGAGCGGTGCTCAGCATCCGCCCACAGCGTCTCTATAACGCGAGGGCCGTCGCAGAGAACTTCCGTACCTTCTGGGCCGAATACCAACGGCTGCGCTCGCAGACGTTCGAGATGAAATGGAGAATACAGTGGCTGCAGAAAAATCAAAGCCTGAAGAGAAAAATGTATCCGACCGCCAGAAGGCGTTAGATACCGCGCTAGCTCAAATCGAACGACAGTTTGGTAAGGGCTCAGTAATGAAGATGTCAGATCGTCAAGCACAGGTAATCGAAGTAATTCCAACTGGCTCTATCGCACTCGATATTGCACTTGGTATCGGTGGCCTCCCACGCGGTCGCATCGTTGAAATTTATGGACCTGAATCCTCAGGTAAGACAACTCTTACCTTGCATGCAATTGCAAATGCACAGAAGGCTGGCGGAATCTGCGCCTTCATCGATGCAGAGCATGCATTCGATGCAGAGTATGCAAAGAAGCT
>JBAWXP010000012.1:0-16120 GCA_037143995.1 Actinomycetota bacterium | reverse complement strand
GCACGCTGCGCGGCTGCCACTTGTGGTGCTCCTCCATCGACAACGATGAGCTGTGGCGGGTAAGCAAATTTGCTGAGTCTGCCACCGGTTTCAGCAATCTCACTCTGGTTTACTGTTCGATCTGCAAGTAGCCTCTTCATTCGTCGCGTAATCACTTGATGCATAGCGCGCGTGTCATCTTGGGCGGTATCTGTATCAATAATGAATCGTCGATATTCACTCTTCTTCGCAAGGCCATCCTCGAAAACCACCATAGATGCCACAACTGATGTGCCTGAAATATTTGAGATGTCGTAACACTCAATGCGAAGTGGCGTGCGAGAAAGTTGAAGTTCTTCTTCAAGTTCAAGGAGCGCCTTACCTGAAACTGCGGCATCAGTGGCACGCTTGCTGAGATATTGCACGAGAGCGTAGTGAGCATTGCGTTCGACTGTCTGCAACAACTCAACCTTTTCGCCGCGTTGTGGGACTTTTATTGCAACTTTTGCTCCGCGCAGCGAGGTGAGCCACTCTTCAAGGGCTGCTCGATCTACGGGTTCATGATTAAGATAAATTTCAGATGGAATATCTGAAGGAGCGCTCTGGCTATAGATAGAGAAGAAGAGTGAACCCATTTGATCATCGCCTTCGAGAGCGCGTTCTTGATCAACAATCCATGATCGCGACCCTTTAATGGATCCACGTCGCACTATGAAGATAGATCCTGCGGCATGCAGACCCTCCTCATGTAGCGAGATGAAGTCTCCATCGAGCTCATCAGAGAGATTTCCCTGCGTCGAACGTTGCGCTTTTTCGAAGGATTCAATCTGATCGCGAAGTCGTGCTGCTCTTTCGAACTCTTCGCGCGCAGAAGATTCTTCCATTTCAGCACGTAACGTTGGCAGTAAATTCTCCATACCTTGTTCCATAAATGCATCGAGCTTGACTGCAATCGCGCGGTGTTCATCTGGTGTAACCCAACCAACGCAAGGCGCCGCACATTTTCCAATATCACCGAGTAAGCATTGGCGCTTGGTGCGCTGTGCGCGTTGAAAGTTTCCAGCGCTACAAGATCGGACAGGGAAAACTTTCAGCAGCACCTCATAGGTATTTCGCAGCGCCCAAGCATTTGTATATGGACCGAAGTACTTTAAGCCCGGTCGCTTCTCTTTACGAGTGATAAAGATGCGCGGGAACTCATCAGCTAGAGATATCGCCAAATATGGGTAGGACTTATCATCTTTAAATTGAACGTTATAGGTTGGGTGATACTGCTTGATCCAGGAGAATTCAAGGGCGAGTGCTTCAAGTTCAGTGCCGACAATGGTCCAATCCACACGGATTGCTTCGTGAACCATGCGATGTGTCTTCTGTGCAAGGTTTGAACCAAAATATGTGGTGAGGCGATTCTTGAGATTCTTCGCTTTCCCTACGTAGATAACTTTGTCGGATGCGTTGTAGAAGCGATATACCCCAGGCTCTTCAGGAATCTCCTTAGGACGATAACTGGACGGTTCTGCCATGACTACTTCTTCTTAGGTGTCTTTGCAGGTGCAGCTTTGCGATTAGTTGCCAATACTTCAGCAAGGTAATTACCGGTATAGCTCGCCTTCACCTTTGCAACATCTTCAGGGGTTCCTTCGGCAACTACCTTGCCACCACGGAACCCACCCTCTGGTCCCATATCGATCACCCAATCGGATGATTTTATGACATCGAGATTATGCTCAATGACAATGACTGTGTTTCCAGATTCCACGAGTCGCTTGAGAACTCCTAAGAGTTTATTGACATCTTCAAAGTGCAGACCTGTCGTTGGTTCATCCAAGACATAGATAGTGCGCCCGGTAGAGCGACGTTGAAGTTCAGTCGCAAGCTTGACGCGCTGAGCCTCACCGCCCGAGAGCGTTGGAGCTGATTGGCCTAGGCGTACGTAGCCAAGTCCGACATCGCAAAGTGTCTTGAGATAGCGCGCAATTGTGGGAACCGATTCAAAAAACTCGTGGGCCATCTCGATTGGCATATCCAGAACTTGAGCAATTGTCTTACCTTTGTAATGTACTTCAAGAGTTTCACGGTTATAGCGAGCACCATGACAGACTTCGCAGGGAACATAGACATCAGGTAAGAAGTTCATCTCGATGGTGATGGTTCCATCCCCTGAACAATTTTCGCAGCGGCCACCTTTGACGTTAAAAGAGAAGCGCCCTTGTTGATATCCACGGACTTTTGCCTCGGTTGTTTCAGCAAAGAGTGCACGGACCTTATCGAAGACGCCTGTATAGGTAGCTGGATTTGAACGAGGTGTGCGACCAATAGGTGATTGATCGACGTGCACAACTTTATCGAGTTGGTCGATACCTGTAACAGTTCGGTGGCGACCTGGAACTAATCTTGCGCCATTGAGTTTATTGGCAAGAGTTGTGTAGAGAATGTCATTTACGAGGGTGGATTTTCCAGAGCCTGAAACACCTGTGACTGATACGAAGAGTCCAAGCGGAATAGTGACTTCAATATCTTTCAGGTTATTCTCTTTAGCCCCTTTGATAACAAGTTGGCGTTTCGGATCTACTGGTCTACGACTATCAGGGATCTCTATTGCTTTACGGCCAGATAGATATGCACCAGTAATTGATTCCTTCGATGCAATCAGCTCTTCGTAGGATCCCGAGACAACGACCTTTCCGCCATGTTCGCCGGCACCAGGACCGATATCAACGATCCAATCTGCAGTTCGGATTGTCTCTTCATCATGTTCAACAACAATGAGAGTATTTCCAAGATCGCGAAGTCGTGTGAGCGTTTCAATTAAGCGTCGGTTATCGCGCTGATGTAGCCCGATGGATGGCTCATCTAAAACATAGAGCACGCCTACAAGACCTGAGCCAATCTGTGTTGCAAGACGGATGCGCTGGGCTTCACCACCTGAGAGTGTTGCAGCTGGGCGATCGAGGGAAAGGTAATCAAGTCCGACATCCAGTAAGAAGCCAAGTCGTGCATGTACTTCCTTCATCACGCGTTCTGCAATCTGAGCTTCGCGCTTATTGAGGGTAACCTGCTTTAAAAATGCTGCGCAATCATCGATAGAGAGCGCACAGACTTCTGCGATGCTCTTTCCGCCAAGGGTGACAGCCAGTACTTCAGGTTTAAGTCGCGCGCCTTTACATGCAGGACATGGTGTTTCGCGCATATAGGCCTCGTACTTATCGCGGCTGTAATCGCTATCGGTCTCGCTATGGCGACGATGGATAAATGGAACAACGCCTTCAAAACCAGTTGAGTAGTTACGTACGCGTCCGTAGCGATTCTTGTACTTCACATGCACTTCGTAATCGAAGCCATTGATGATCGCTTCTTTAGCCTTAACCGATAACTTCTTCCAAGGGTTATCCATCGAGAATTTAAGCTCGGTCGCTAGCGCTTCAAGAAGGCGAAGGAAATATTCAGAGGATTGTCCGCCAGCCCAAGGTGCAATGGCACCTTCATTGATCGAGATTGAATCATCGGGAATGATGAGATCTTCATCGACTTCGAGTTTGGTTCCGATACCAGAACATTCTGCACATGCACCAAATGGTGAGTTAAATGAGAATGAGCGTGGTTCGAGTTCTTCAAAGGAGAGATTGCAATCATGGCAGGCAAGGTGCTCGCTATAGGTATGTTCCTTTTCAGGGCCTTTGGCATCAACAAAGTCGAGAAGAACGAGTCCGTTGCCGAGCTTAAGAGCCGTCTCAATAGAATCTGTTAGGCGTGACTTACTTTCAGCTTTAGCAGTCAGGCGATCGATAACTACTTCGATGGTGTGCTTCTCTTGCTTCTTCAGCTTAGGTGGCTCAGTGAGTTGAATCGTTTCGCCATCGACACGAGCACGTGAATACCCCTGTGTCACTAACTCTGCAAAGAGATCAACGAATTCGCCCTTACGTTCGCGGATCACCGGAGCTAAGACTTGAAACTTTGTTGTGGCAGGCATCGTGAGTATCTGATCAACAATCTGCTGTGGGCTCTGCCTCGAGACCGCTTTGCCACATTGTGGGCAATGTGGACGACCTGCGCGGGCAAAGAGCAATCTAAAATAGTCGTAGACCTCGGTGATTGTTCCGACCGTTGAACGAGGATTTCGGTTTGTGGATTTCTGATCGATAGATACAGCAGGAGATAGACCTTCAATGAAATCGACATCGGGCTTATCCATCTGCCCTAAGAATTGGCGCGCATAGGCAGAGAGTGATTCGACATATCTACGCTGGCCTTCGGCAAAGATGGTGTCGAAGGCAAGGCTGGATTTACCGGAACCCGAAAGCCCAGTAAAGACGATTAACGCATCGCGAGGAAGTTCGATGGAGACATCTTTGAGGTTATGTTCGCGCGCTCCGCGAACTACTAACTTATCGATGCTCATGTACCGGCCTCATCCATTCCGCGAAGTTCGCGCTTTAACTCTTTTAGCTCATCGCGCAGACGTGCAGCGAGTTCGAATTGCAGTTGATCTGCTGCACCACGCATCTGTTCGGTGAGGGAGCCTATCAACGCAATCAGTTCTTGGCGCGGCATAGAGTCCGTTGGCTTCGATGAGAATGGAAGAACTGCAGAAGATTTCTTCCCTTTGAGGGCTGCCATGATGTCGTCGGTATCATCGCTCTCTTGTGCAATCAGATCCGTGATATCTGAAATCTTCTTTCGCAGCGGCTGAGGGTCCACTCCCCGCTCGAGGTTATAGGCGACCTGCTTGGCGCGGCGACGATTAGTTTCATCAATTGCCTTTGCCATTGAAGCGGTCATATTGTCGGCATACATATGTACTTCACCTGAAACGTTTCGAGCAGCTCGACCAATAGTCTGAATGAGGGATGTCGCAGAACGCAGGAATCCTTCTTTATCGGCATCGAGGATTGCCACAAGAGATACCTCAGGCAGATCGAGACCTTCACGCAACAAGTTGATTCCGATAAGCACATCGTATTCACCGCTGCGAAGCTCACGTAGAAGTTCTACGCGGCGGAGTGTGTCTACCTCTGAGTGAAGGTAGCGAACGCGGACTCCTTTTTCCTGAAGGTAATCCGTCAAATCTTCCGACATCTTCTTCGTCAGCGTTGTGACAAGTACGCGCTCATTTTTCTCCGCGCGGATATTGATTTCGTGTAAGAGATCATCAATCTGACCCTTAATAGGTTTCACAATAATCTGTGGATCAACAAGTCCTGTCGGACGAATTACCTGCTCGACAACATCTCCATCGACCTTTGCCATTTCATACTTACCTGGGGTTGCAGAGAGATAAATCTTCTGCCCTGTGCGTTCAAGAAATTCTGGCCATTTCAGCGGTCGATTATCGAGGGCGCTTGGCAAACGGAAACCATGCTCAACCAGAGTGCGCTTGCGAGCAGCATCTCCTTCAAACATCGCTCCAATTTGCGGAACCGTGACATGGCTTTCGTCTATGACGACAAGAAAATCTTCTGGGAAGTAATCCAAAAGGCAATTGGGAGGTGAACCTGGTTCTCTTCCATCGAGATGACGGGAATAGTTTTCAATTCCAGAACAGAAACCAAGTTGCTCCATCATCTCGAGATCAAACGTTGTGCGCATACGTAGACGTTGCTCTTCAAGAAGTTTGCCTTGCTTGGTAAATAGATTGAGTTGCACTTGTAGCTCATCTTGTATATCGCTCATTGCGCGCTTCATCGTTTCAGGTCCTGCTGCATAGTGCGTAGCTGGGAAGATGTAGATCTCTTCTTCATCTCGAACTATTTCGCCGGTCAACGGATTGAGAGTCATAATTTTCTCGATCTCGTCCCCGAACATCTCGATTCGCACCGCCAATTCCTCGTACATCGGAATGATCTCGACGGTATCTCCGCGGACTCGGAAAGTTCCACGTTCAAAGGCCATGTCATTACGTTTATATTGAACATCCACAAATTTACGGAGCAAGGCATTGCGTTCGATCTGATCCCCCACTTTGAGTTGAATCATGCGATCGATGTACTCCTGCGGCGTTCCAAGTCCATAAATACAAGAGACCGTGGCTACGACTATGACATCACGGCGAGTAAGAAGTGAATTCGTTGCAGAATGTCGAAGGCGCTCAACCTCATCATTGACGCTGGAATCCTTCTCGATAAAGGTATCTGTCTGAGGAACATAGGCTTCAGGTTGGTAATAGTCGTAATAGGAGACAAAGTATTCGACTGCATTATTGGGAAGTAGTTCACGAAATTCATTAGCTAGTTGGGCAGCTAAAGTCTTATTGGGAGCGAGAACGAGAGTTGGGCGTTGTAATCTCTCGATGAGCCAGGCAGTCGTAGCCGACTTTCCTGTACCCGTTGCGCCAAGAAGAACAACATCCTGCTCGCCAGCTGCAATACGGCGGGCGATTTCCTCAATTGCTGCCGGTTGATCTCCAGCTGGAACATAGTCACTAATGACTTCAAAAGGTGCGACTTTTCGCTGGAGATCGGTTACTGGGCGCACTCACCTAGCCTAGCGATTGAGGAACGAGAACGCTCTCCCAGAGATTTTCCACCGTGCGCAAGAGGGAATCTTCATCGCCATCGTTGCGGATCACAGCATCAGCTATCGACTCACGCGCGCCTTCTGAGGCTTGAGATGCAATCCGCTTCTCAATCTGCGAAATGTAGAGACCTTTTTTTAGAAGTCGGGCTTTCCGTAATTCAATATCGGATTCGACGGTAATCACAAAGTCAAACTTCTCAGCTGCCCCCGTTTCAACAAGTAGGGGTATCTCATAAATCAAAATGTCGTCATGATCTAAATCTGCTACCGCCTCAGCAAAGATTGCTTGTACTCGCGGATGAATAATTGCCTCAAGATCTTTACGTGCTTTCTCATCACTGAAGACAATCTCAGCAAGCTTTTTGCGATCGATATCGCCATTTACGATTATTTCTTCGCCGAATCTCAGGAGAACATCTGCAAAGCCATCTGTGCCACGTTCAATTGCCATGCGCGCAAGTTGATCCGCATCAATAACGAGAGCGCCAAGGCGAGCAAAAAATTCAGAGACAGTGGATTTACCAGAGCCAATGCCACCAGTGAGAGCCACAACCAACATGTTCGTACCTTACCTTCCCGCCTTCTGTTGCCAGCGTTTGGAGAAAGAAAAATCCGGCTGGGTAACGCGAGGTTAAGGAGCAGCTCGCGGGCCAGCCGGATTTTTCTTAGAGATCTATTCTGCGGTTACTACAGCAGCTTCTTCAGCTACCTTTGCTTCAGCCTTCTGCTTCTTATGAGCTACGAAGCGCTCTTGAGCAACAGCGTATTGACGCTCCCACTCTTCGCGCTGTGTGTCATAGCCAGGCTTCCATTCCTGAGTTTCAGGATCGAAACCTTCTGGATAGATGAAGTTTCCTTCAGCATCGTAACGAGCAGCCATTCCGTACTGAGTTGGATCGAATGCTTCGATCTCAACTTCATGTCCTTCATTGGCTTGTTTCAATGAGAGTGAGATACGACGACGCTCGAGATCGATATCGATAATCTTCACGAAGAGTTCGTCTCCAACAGTGACAACCTGCTCTGGAATCTCAACGTGGCGTTCTGCCAACTCTGAGATGTGAACTAGGCCTTCAATGCCTTCGTGAACGCGAATGAATGCTCCGAATGGGACAAGCTTTGTCACTACACCTGGCACAACTGTATTAATTGTGTGAGTGCGAGCAAATGCCTGCCATGGATCTTCCTGTGTCGCCTTGAGTGAGAGTGAAACACGCTCGCGCTCGAAATCAACTTCGAGAACCTCAACGGTTACTTCGTCTCCAACTTCAACAACTTCACCTGGGTGATCGATGTGCTTCCATGAAAGCTCTGAAACGTGAACGAGACCATCTACGCCACCAAGGTCAACGAATGCACCAAAGTTAACGATTGATGAGACAACACCTGTTCGTACCTGACCCTTTTGGAGCAAGTTAAGGAATTCAGTGCGTGACTGTGACTGTGTCTGCTCAAGGAATGCGCGACGTGAAAGCACAACGTTGTTGCGGTTCTTGTCGAGCTCGATGATGCGAGCCTCAACCTGCTTACCGATGTAAGGAGTGAGGTCGCGAACGCGACGCATTTCAACGAGAGATGCCGGCAAGAAGCCACGCAATCCGATGTCGACGATGAGTCCGCCCTTTACAACTTCAATAACTGTGCCGACGACAACTTCGTCACGCTCTTTCTTGCCTTCAATTTCTCCCCATGCACGCTCGTACTGTGCGCGCTTCTTAGAGAGGATGAGGCGGCCTTCTTTATCTTCTTTCTGAAGTACAAGTGCTTCAACTTTATCTCCAACTTTTACGATGTCATTTGGATCTGCATCGTGGCGGATAGAGAGTTCGCGTGATGGAATTACGCCTTCTGTCTTGTAACCAACATCGAGGAGTACTTCTTCGCGATCAATTTGAACGACTGTACCAATGACGAGGTCTCCGTCACTGAAATTTCTGATTGTTCCTTCAATTGCGGCTAGAAAATCTTCCGCTGATCCAATGTCATTTATTGCAATTTGTGTAGTCAAGGTGCTCCGTAGGGATAGAAAGTAGTAGGGATGGGACTATGAAGTTTTTTACCGAAATTGGTCTTTCGGAAGGCAAAGAGTACGGGTGAGGGTGAATTGCAGGCAAATCCCCGCATAGAAAATGAGCTTCGCAGTACGATTGCGATGCAATGAAGCGTTATGCCGAACTATTCCGAATTCCCAATGTATGGGTCCTCGTTCTTGCATGCTTTCCTGCTCGAGTCGCTTATGGAATGGTCGGATTAGGAATCTTCTTTAAGGTCCAACAAGCAACCGGTTCCATATCATTTGCTGGAATAGCGATCGGACTTAACGCCGCTGCAGGATCATTTACAGCTGGCATTCGTGGATCCATTATGGATAAGTATGGACAGACATGGCCGCTACGAATCATGGTTCCTGGATATGCCGGAATGGCATTTGCACTTAACGCGATGCACTCAAAACCTTTGATGCTGATCTTTGCATTTGTGATGGGGCTCAGCGCTCCCCCAATAAATCTATCTGTGCGCCCCTTATGGAAAATCGTCGTGACTGATGATTTCCTTCGCACGGCTTATGCAATGGACACAGCAATCATGAGTGCAGCAGGTGTTATCGGCCCTGTTATTGCCACCACCCTTGCTCTTTCTTCACACCCATCACTGCCTCTCAATATTTGTGGGGCCCTGATGCTCATTGGTGGAGGCGCTCTCGCGCTCACAAAAATCTCTCGCAGTTGGATCCCTGAAAAGAAATCTGCAGATCATGTTCCACTCTGGAGACATAAGCCTCTACAACTGCTCATGATTGAAGGGTGCTTTCTCGGATTTGGTTGGGGCGTCTTCGATGTTGCTGTCCCAGCATTTACAACAATTGAAAAGGTTCCTCACCTGACTGCATGGATTTTTACATCGATGGGTATCGCAAATATTGTGGGTGGATTACTCGCAGGCCTTGTCTCTAAGCGAACATCTTCACTGCGCGCAATGCGCCTGACGTATGGAATTTGGTTCTTTGCCTCCATCCCTATGGCTCTCTCACACCCCGGCTGGACAATGATTCTTGCAGGTGGACTCTTAGGACTTCTTGGTGGAGCAATCATGGTCTTCTACTGGGAAGTGATGGAAGCAATACGTCCAAAAGGTTCTCCCACTGCAATGATGGGCTGGCTCTGGACTGTTGAAGGTACGTTGATGTCAATCGGATCAATGTTCGGTGGTGTCATATCTGAACATCAATCCCCCACGCTTGCGCTGTGGATTACAACAACATGTATCGGTATTGGATATCTGATTCTTGCTGCTGGAAAATCTAGACTCTCGGCAGCAGATCGAATCCCAACGCCAGAAGAAGATTTAGCTGCGATGGAAGATAACTCCCCAACTACACGTTAGTGCGCTGCCTCGTTCCAACTCTTACCAATTCCAACCGATACATCGAGCGGTGCTCTTAATGGATATGCCTTACCCATCTGAACTCGTACAAGTTCGGAAACCTCATCGATTTCCTTGGTAACAACTTCGAGGATCAGCTCATCGTGTACCTGTAAAAGAAGTCGAGAAGTAAATTTCCCTGCAACGAGCGCGCTCTGCACATTGAGCATCGCTTGTTTAATAATGTCGGCGGCAGACCCTTGAATCGGAGCATTGAGAGCCATGCGCTCTGCTACCTCGCGGCGTTGGCGATTATCGTGCAGCAAATCTGGGAGGTAACGCCTGCGCCCCATAACGGTCTCGGTGTAACCAACTTTGCGCGCATCCTCAACGACAGTTTTAAGGTAATCACGGATACCCCCGAAGCGTTCAAAGTATCGGTCCATTAAATCTTGCGCAGCAGGCGGAGTCAGATCGAGCTGAACTGCTAAGCCATAGGAACTCAAGCCATACGCCAATCCATATGACATTGCTTTGATCTGGCGGCGCATTTCGGAATCAACATCGGAAGCTTTCACACCAAAGACTTCAGCTGCGACCGTTGCATGCAAATCCTCACCGGACTCAAAAGCCTTGAGTAAGTGTTCATCGTTGGAAAGATGAGCCATGATGCGCATCTCGATTTGGCTGTAATCGGCAGTAAGAAGTGCGTCATATCCAGCTCCTGCAATAAAACACTCGCGAATCTTGCGACCTTCTTCAGTGCGCACGGGAATGTTTTGAAGATTGGGGCCGACTGAGGAAAGACGTCCCGTTGCTGCCACTGTCTGTGCAAAGTGAGTATGAATGCGCTTATCTTTCTGTATTTCTATCAGTAGGCCTTCAATAGTTGTTGCAAGCTTCTTTGTCTCACGGATACGAAGGAGGGCCGCGAGCACAGGGTGTGATGTCTTCTCGAAGAGCCATGTCAGCGCATCGGCATCAGTCGTAAAGCCAGTCTTGATCTTCTTTGTCTTGGGTAGACCTAGTTCGTCAAAGAGGACAACCTGTAATTGCTTAGGGGAACCCACATTAAATTCATGTCCTGCAGCATCATGTGCAATCTTGGTCTCGCGCGCAACTTCTCCATCGAAGAAAGTGGCAAGAGTTTCTAGCCCCTTCTTATCGACTGCGATTCCTCTGTTCTCCATCAGCGCTAATAAGTCAGCGATAGGTAGTTCGAGTTCTAGGTAAAGTTTTGTCAGATTTCGATCGCTGAGCTCTTTTGTCAGTGAGTCCCGAAGGCCAAAGAGTGCGCACGCACTAGTGAGAAGTTGTTGTTCAGGTGATGATTGATCAATCTGGCTTCCATCTCCCCAGCGCTCGAGCAAATCTGTAATCTCTTGAGATCTCACTCCGGGGTTGACGAGATATGCAGCAAGTGAAGTATCAAATACCAGTCCTGTAAACCCATTCTCGCGAGCGATAGCTTTTGCATCATGTGCAATCTTCTCTACGTGTCTATCGGTAGCCCACTCCCCCATATCGGATGAGTGCACTAAGAAAGCTGTCTTATTATCAAGTGCTACCGCATATCTATGAAGCCGATCTTCAACTAATTCGTATGCGATGGAGATGGCTCCTGGGTGCCCAGCAATTTTGGCACTAACTTCCTCGGCCGTGATTACTGCAGAATCGATTTCAGAACCGAAGAGTGAAAACTCTGGTTCGACCGTTTCTTTACTTTTCCTCGTAGTTGAAGTTGAAGGGCTCGATGAGATCGCTTTCAAGCGATCTTTCAGAGTCCGAAATTCAAGTTGTTCAAAGAGAGAGGTGAGATCAGATTCAGCAACGCCGCTCCACGCCAGCGCATCGATTGCAAATTCCATCGGCGCATCATGGATCAGTTGAGTAAGTTCACGATTTCGTTTTACATTCTCAATATTTCCGCGTAGTGATTCACCGACCTTGCCACCCACGCCATCAACCTGATTGAGCAACTCTTGTAGTGATCCATATTCAACAACCCACTTAGCGGCAGTCTTCTCACCTACTCCTGGAATAGATGGCAAGTTATCGCTGGGATCTCCACGCAGAGCTGCGAAATCTGGATATTGCTCTGGGGTCATTCCATATTTTTCAAATACCGCATCAGGCGTCATGCGCGCCATTTCAGATACACCACGCTTGGGATAGAGCACGGTTGTTTTATCAGTAACTAATTGGAAGCTATCGCGGTCGCCAGTACAGATAAGTACCTCGGCGCCTTCTTTCTCTGCTCGCTTCGTAATTGTCGCAATGATGTCATCTGCTTCATACCCTTCAATTTCAAATTGGCTGATGCCAAATCCTTTGACCAGTTCGTGCAGAAATGACATCTGTGAACGAAATTCATCGGGGGTCTTTGCGCGATTTGCTTTGTACTCGGGGAAAATCTCGGTGCGGAAAGTCTTGCGGGATACATCGAAGGCGACGGCGACATGAGTCGGCTTCTCTTCTTTAAGTAGCGAGATCAGCATCGTGGCAAAGCCGTAAATAGCGTTGGTGTGTTGGCCTTGCGCTGTTGTGAAATTCTCAGCCGGGAGTGCGAAAAATGCTCGATAGGCCATCGAATGTCCATCTATCAAGAGCAGACGCTTCATAGCCATGGCGCTCATCATAGATATAAACTCTCCGACTATGACCGAACCTGATTACTTAGCAATCATCAAAGAGCGCGGACAAGGCGCACTCGATATCAAGATGGGTATCGAAATGCTTGAAGTCTCGCCACAACGCTTGGTAGCTCGTATGCCAGTTGATGGAAACACTCAACCTATGGGACTTCTCCACGGCGGAGCTAATGTCGTTCTCGCTGAATCACTCGGCTCTATTGGAACTCAATTACATGCTGGCCCTGATCGCAAAATTGTGGGCGTTGATATCAATGCAACCCACCATAAATCTGCAACGAGCGGTTTTGTCACTGCAGTTGCGACACCGATTTCATTGGGTCGCACGCTATGTGTCTATGAGATCGTGATAACAAACGAGGCAGGTGCGCGAACATGTACCGCTCGCATCACCTGCCTCATTCTCAATTCTTAATTCTTACCTAATTAATGTGCCCCAGTGCCTAGGTATGCCTCGCGGACAGCTGGATCATTAAGTAGATCTGAGGCTGCTGCTTCCTTTGTGACATTTCCAGTTTCAAGAATGTAGGCACGGTGTGCACGCTGTAGCGCTTGCTGTGCGTTTTGTTCCACCAAAAGAATCGTTACGCCCTGCTTATTGATCTCAGTGATGATGCGGAAGATATTTGCGATCATCTGTGGGGCAAGACCCATGGAGGGCTCATCCAGTAGCAAGACCTTTGGACGTGCCATCAGAGCACGACCCATTGCAAGCATCTGCTGTTCTCCACCAGATAAAGTTCCACCTGCTTGTGTCGCGCGCTCTTTCAAACGCGGGAACAAGGTGTAGACGCGTTCAAGATCTTCATGCATCTCAGCTTTGCGATCTTTGCGATTGAACTTACCCATCTCGAGATTTTCCAGAACTGTCATACCAGGGAAGATTCCGCGGCCTTCAGGAACTTGAGAGATACCAAGATCTACTCGCTCATGCGCTGGAATCTTATTAATGCTCTTGCCATCGAAAGTAATGTCGCCGCTCGAGACGTTGCGAAGTCCTGAGATGGTTTTAAGAATTGTTGTCTTACCAGCGCCATTTGCGCCAATGAGTGTGACGATTTCACCTTGGTTTACGACAACTGATACGCCTTTAATAGCCTCGATCTTGCCGTAGTGAACACGAAGATCTTTAATTTCAAGACGCATCTGCTGGCACTCCTAGGTAAGCCTCGATCACTCGAGGGTCATTTTGTACTACCGATGGAAGATCATCTGCAATCTTCTGGCCGAAGTCGAGAACTGCAACGCGATCTGAAATGCCCATAATGAGCGACATATCGTGTTCGATGAGCAGAACTGTGTAGCCCTTATCGCGAATCTTCTTAATGAGATTTGCAAGCTCTACCTTTTCAGCAGGGTTAAATCCTGCAGCTGGTTCATCGAGAAGAAGAACCTCTGGTTCTGTGCCAAGTGCACGAGCAATTTCCAAGCGTCGCTGATCTCCATAAGGAAGATTCTTTGCAAGCTGATCTGAACGATGATTGATTCCCATTAACTCTAAGAGTTCGTGAGCGCGTTCCTTGCTCTCTTTCTCTTCACGGCGGTTAAGAGGCGTACCAATAAGCGCACGAAGAAGACCAGTCTTCTTATGAACATCAGTTGCAGTAATAACGTTTTCAAGAGCGGTCATATCTCCGAAGAGTCGAACGTTCTGGAATGTACGAGCAAGGCCGGCCTTCGTTACCTGATGGCGCTTGAGTCCTGCAAGGTTCTGCCCCTTAAATGTGATTTCACCAGATGTCACTGGGTAAACACCAGTAACAACGTTGAAGACAGTTGTCTTACCAGCGCCGTTAGGACCGATGAGCGCACAAATCTCGCCCTTGTTGACATGGAAATTAACTTCGTTGAGAGCGGTGACACCCCCGAACTTGATGGTGACGTTCTTGAGTTCGAGAAGTTTTTCAGACATTACTTTGCACCCTTCTCTGTAATCTTTTCGCGCTTCTTACGTGGAAGCAGACCATCGGGGCGAAGGTTCATCATCAAGATGAGAACTAATCCGAAGACCAACTGACGAGCATTAGAGATAAAGCGAATACGCTCTGGGAGGTAGGCCAGAATTGATGCTCCGAGGATAACGCCCCAGATATTTCCAATTCCACCAAATACAACACAGGCAAGAATCAAGATAGATACATCAAACTTGAACATATCTGGTGAGATCACCATGACCTTAGATGCATAGAGAACACCCGCTGCTCCACCGACTGCGGCACCGATCACGAATGACCAGAGCTTGTAGACAAGAGTGTTAACGCCCATGAGAGCTGCAACATCTTCATCTTGGCGAATGGCTTCCCATGCACGACCTGGGCGACGTACAGTAAAGCGGCGGACCATCCAAATAACAAGAAGGATCATGGCACCGACAAGCCAGAAGAAATCTTGTGGGTGCATTAAATCGAAGTGGAATCCAAAGACTGTTGGCGGATTTGGAATTCCCGGAATTCCGTTAGGGCCACCGGTTACATTGAGGTTGATGGCAACGAGACGAACGATTTCACCGAAACCAAGTGTGATGATGGCAAGGTAATCGCCGCGAAGTCGAAGCGCTGGAAGTCCCAGAATTACACCAGCTAGCATTGCAAAACCAATACCAAAAGGCATAACTTCCCAGGTATTCCAACCGTAGAGGGTCGAAAGAATTCCTTGTGAATATGCACCGATTGCAAAGAAAGCGACGTACCCAAGATCGAGAAGACCTGATTTACCGACAACGATATTGAGTCCCAGTGCCATCATGATGAACATGCCAACTGGATAGACCAGAACGTTCTGGAAAGAGGTAATAGGAGTGTTGAGGAAGCTCGTTGGCCCCCATGATGCAGCGAATGGAAGTAATCCAACAATCGCAATGCTGATAAGAACAAAAGCTGTGCGAACTGGACGTGACCAACCCGCCCAGATTTCAGCGCCCTTATCGCGAAGATTAAATGAAGTTAAGTTAGCCATCATGTCCTCGTCTGCTGTACGGCTTCACCAAAGAGGCCATTTGGTTTGAATAGGAGTACGACTACAAGCACGGTGAAGACGGTGATCGCCTTCCACTGAGATCCCAAGACCGCAGAGGCAAATTGTTCAAGTAATCCGAGTGCTAAACCACCAAAGAAGGCTCCACGAAGGTTACCGATTCCACCAAGAACCGCTGCTGTAAATGCTGCGATACCCATATTGAAGCCCACATTGAAGATGGTGTTTTCGTAGACAGTTGTATAGAGGAATGCGGCTGCGCCAGTTGTAAGGCCGCCGATACAAAATGTCAGCGTTATAACTCGGTTGATATTAATTCCCATCAACTTTGAGTTCTCTTCAGACATCGAAACTGCACGGATAGATTTTCCAAGTCGTGAGCGACGAACAAATTGATCAAGAACAAAGAAGATAAGGATTGGAAAGACGATTGCCATCATGGTGTCGATGCGGAAGTTTGCTCCATGGAAAGTTCCAAAGCTCCACTTGTCGAGCAAGCGAGGAGTCGTCATTGGACGCGAAATAGTAATGATGCGCATGCCTTCAAGAAGGAAGATCGAAACACCAATCGCTGAAATCAAAGATGCCAATCGATTCGCTCCGCGCGCTCGGAGGCGGCGATATGCGACGAGTTCTAC
>JBAWXP010000011.1:0-16529 GCA_037143995.1 Actinomycetota bacterium | reverse complement strand
GAACCCGTGTAGAGGGATTTGCAGTCCCTTGCCTCGCCTCTCGGCCATCCGACCATAGACAAACCGCCACCTGAAAATAAATTCGAAGCGGCGGTTAATCCGAGCGGACGACGGGGTTCGAACCCGCGACCTGAACCTTGGCAAGGTTCCGCGCTACCAGCTGCGCTACGTCCGCATTTTGTGCAGGGTCAAATCTAGCGCAGAGCAGGCGTAAGTGCCAAAGCGTAGATTTTCATTGGGCTTTCATCGCATTTATATGCGTAGCCTTGCCCCATGTTTGGACGCGATTCGCAATTCTGGATGGGTGGAATTCACGCGACCAATCTCAAGGAAGTAACAGATGACGCATCAAAGTTGGATGACGGTTCCTTTTGGGCAGTTGTACAAACATTTGAAGGCAGATCTACATTCGCAAGGTTTGGCGATGTTGAAGATACGGAATTCGCACCAGAACCATGGGAGCGATTAACTAAGAGCTGGATTAGTTCGCATGATCAGATGGATTACATGGCATACGTGTCAAAGATTCGAGAGGCTATTGCCGAAGGTGGGGTCTATCAAGTCAATGCCTGCAGGCAATTGCATCAAGTGATGGATGGAAAGAGCCAATCACTTGCAGGACTCTTCTCTCAATTATTGGTTGGGAATCCGGCACCTTTTGCGACATACCTAAAGATAAAGGGCTTCGAGATTGCATCGGCATCTCCTGAAAGGTTTTTGAGTCGAGCAGGTTCAACGATTCTGACATCTCCGATTAAAGGAACTATTACACGTAACGAAGATACTTTCGGAGAGAAAGATCAGGCTGAAAATCTCATGATCGTAGATTTGATGCGCAATGATCTAGGGCGAATCTGCCAACCAGGAAGCGTTGAAGTGTCAGAATTATTTCGACATGAGAAGCATCCTGGTATCACGCATTTGGTTTCGGATGTGAAAGGTGAGCTTAAGCCAGGACTTGGTTGGCGAGATATCTTTGATGCAACGATGCCACCAGGATCAGTCAGTGGCGCACCTAAAAGTTCAGCCCTGCGAATCATTGAAGAAAATGAGAAAGAACGTGGTCCTTACTGTGGAGCGCTCGGTTGGGTGCACGGAGATAGAGCAGAGTTGGCTGTGGCCATTCGAACATTCTGGAGCACAGGAGATTCTGTGCTCAGATTCGGAACTGGCGCTGGAATTACATGGGGGAGCGATCCCGCATCAGAATGGGAAGAGACTCAATTGAAGGCGCGTCATCTGATTTCGATTGCTGGTGGACAGCTGTGAGCGCAATTGAGTTAGATGTACATGGTTTCCCCAAATCATCGGGGATATTTGAAACACTGAAGACAGTAGAAGGTGCGCCAATCGCTCTTGGTCGACATATGAGGCGAGCAGTCACTTCGGCTCATGATTTAGGAATTTCACTCCCGGGTGAAGAATTCATTCGCACAGAAATTATGCGTGTAGTCCGCGAAAATCCTCACGCTGTGGGTCGTCTGCGAATCTGCTTCGGTCAAGATCTCTTCCATATTACACATGATGCCTATTCAGAACAGAGTGAACCGGCCGTATTGAATTTCTACAGTCAGACCGTTATCGGCTCAATCCATAAGACATTTCCTTATGACGATCGCTTTGCCTTGATTAAGGCGGCGCAGGATGAAGGCTTTCACGAGTCAGTGCTCTTTAATGAGAAGAATGAAATCACCGAGACAGCGACTGCAAATTTGGTATTTATGATCTCAGGAGAATGGGCCACACCGCCTATTACTTCAGGGATATTGCCCGGTGTTGTCAGAGCTATCGCTATCGAGGAATGTGGAGTGAAGGTTCGCACCATTCATGTCTCTGAAATCCCAGAGGTAGAGTCGGCATTTATGCTCTCGAGTTTGCGTATCGCACAGCCAGTTTCATATATCGGGGATATGAAATTGAAAATAGGAGATGCTTCACGCGACTTAGAAGCGCAAATACGGGCCCACTCGCAACCTGTTTCGGTAGGCTAGGGGCATGTCTTTGATATCGATTACTGTTGATGGCGCTGCCCGCAGCGTCGAATCGGATCAACGCCCGACCCAACTCTTTGCCGACAATAAAGAGATTGTCGTCTGCACAATCAACGGAACCCTGCGAGATCTATGGACTGACCTTGCCGAAGGTGATGTTGTGCAAGGTATTTCGATTTCATCTCCCGAAGGATTGGCTGTCTTGCGTCACTCAACAGCACACGTGATGGCACAAGCTGTGCAACAAGTATTTGCTAACACTCGTTTAGGAATCGGGCCACCCATTACTGATGGCTTCTATTACGACTTCGACCCTGAGGTTCCTTTTAATCCAGATGATCTGGAAAAGATTGAAAGTGCAATGCGCAAGATCGTCAAAGATGGTCAGCGATTTAAGCGACGCGTGACCACTGAGGCAGATGCACTCAAAGAATTGGCGCACGAGCCATATAAGTGCGAGCTCATCGGTATCAAAGGCGGCGGAACTGACGAGACCAATGTTGAGGTCGGTGGCGCTGAACTCACTATCTACGACAACTTGGGTCGTGATGGTCAACCTGTCTGGTCTGATCTCTGTCGCGGGCCGCATCTGCCTTCAACAAAACACATTCCGGCATTCAAATTAATGCGCAGCGCAGCTGCCTATTGGCGCGGTTCTGAAAAGAACCCCATGTTGCAACGTATCTATGGAACTGCGTGGCCTTCACAAGATGAGCTCAATGGTTATCTCGAACTTCTCGCTGAGGCAGAAAAGCGTGATCATCGTCGTCTAGGGCAAGAGCTAGATCTCTTTTCATTCCCTGAAGAGATTGGATCTGGGCTCGCCGTATTTCATCCCAAGGGCGGAATCATTCGCCGGGCGATGGAAGATTATTCACGGTTGCGCCATGAAGAAGAAGGTTACGAGTTTGTCTATTCACCACATCTAACAAAAGCTGCGCTCTTTCAAAAGTCTGGTCACCTGGATTGGTACTCAGAAGGAATGTACCCACCGATGATCTTGGATGAAGAGCTCCATGCTGATGGAACAGTAAAACGCGCCGGCCAGCAGTACTACATGAAGCCTATGAACTGCCCATTCCACAATTTAATATTCCAGGCTCGCCAGCGCTCTTACCGTGAACTTCCATTGCGCCTCTTTGAATTCGGTACTGTCTATCGCTACGAGAAATCTGGCGTATTGCACGGGATCACGCGCGCACGCGGCTTTACACAAGATGATGCACATATTTATTGCACCAAAGAGCAGATGGCTGGCGAACTTGATTCACTTCTCACCTTCGTGCTTAACCTTTTGCGCGATTATGGTCTGGAAGATTTCTACCTAGAACTTTCTACACGCAACCCAGAAAAATCTGTAGGAGAAGACGCAGATTGGATCGAAGCGACAGAAGCGCTTCGTAAAGCTGCGGTGGCACAGAACCTCGAGCTCGTTCTTGATGAAGGTGGAGCTGCCTTCTATGGTCCTAAGATTTCGGTACAGGCCAAAGATGCGATTGGTCGCACATGGCAGATGTCGACGATTCAAGTTGATTTCCAACTTCCACAACGATTCGAACTCGAGTACTCATCAGCCGATGGATCACGCCAACGACCAGTGATGATTCACCGCGCGCTCTTCGGCTCTATCGAACGTTTCTTTGGTGTACTCACCGAGCATTATTCAGGTGCATTTCCACCATGGCTTGCACCAGTACAAGTTGTGGGTATCCCTGTTGCAGAGACATTCTCAGATTACCTCAGCGGTGTTATTGCGTCGATGAAATCAGCGGGAATTCGCGCCGAGATGGATTTCTCTGATGATCGCATGCAGAAGAAGGTGCGTAATGCGCAGATGCAGAAGATTCCATTTATGGTCATTGCTGGCGAGGAAGATATGAACGCTGGCGCTGTCTCTTTCCGTTACCGCAATGGCGAACAGAAGAACGGCATTCCCATCGCTGATGCAATCGCTGAAATTAAGAAGACTGTTGCAGATCGAATTCAGGTTTAACAATGTCGCAGATTGATGGGGCAGGTATGCCTGATGGGTGGCAGCGATTATGGGCGCCTCATCGCTTGGATTACTTGCGCGGTGAAAACCGTCCACTCGATGGCAACGATGTGCAATGCCCCTTCTGCAGAATTCCAACTCTGAGCGATGAAGAGGGGCTGATCGTCGCGCGGGGCACAACAGCATTCGTCGTCATGAATCTCTATCCGTATAACCCAGGACATTTGCTTGTTTGCGCTTATCGCCATATCGCAGACCTCACCGATTTAACAGATGAAGAGCGGCACGAGATTACAGATCTCAGTGCTCATGCAATGAAGACGGTCCGTAAAGTCTCTGGTGCCGATGGTTTCAACTTAGGTATGAATCAAGGTGCAATATCAGGAGCTGGAGTTGCAGATCATATTCACCAACATATAGTTCCTCGCTGGTCGGGCGATGCCAACTTCATGCCGATTATTGGAAAAACAAAGGTTCTGCCACAACTTCTGACAATGACGCGAGAAGAGTTAGCTGCCGCTTGGTAGTGAGTCAATAAATTCTTGCACTATATCTACGCCGATTCCCTTTGCAAGATTGATTGGAATTGCGGGGAAGATTATTCCCGCAGCGAAGGCACCGTCTTCCATCTCGGTCATCATCTCTAAATATTCATCGCGAAATTCACGTACCAATTCTGCATGCTCGGCCTCACTGGAACGAATCGTGGGTGGCATGGTTGCGTAATCCAGAATCTGTAAATCTTGTAAGCGGATGAGTGCTGCTGGTTCTCCCTCGTCATCATGCAATACCAGGTAAGGGGTTACGAGTTGATCGAAAACCCTTGTTGCAACCATGACTGCATCTTCAAAATCCATCTCATGACCATCAAGTCCATTGACAACTACAAGACGAGGAATTTGGAATTCATCGAGAGCGCTCCAATGAGCAATGGTCTCGTTATCAATTCCAGCAGATGGATTGATTGCAAATATTGCGCAATCTGATTCACCCTGTGGGGCTAAAGCCACCTGGGCACCAAATCGGGATGCGACCGCTTGCGGGGAGGCGCTTACGTGTCCATATACGTGGATACGTTTCACACGCGAGGAACTAGGTGAAGACATGAGGGTAAGCCTACGATGGTGCCGATGATTAGTAGCGCACTCAAGCCAGCAGTCACTCGATTAATTAATCCGGTGGCTCGATTAGCCATTCGGGTAGGAATAACTCCGGATGCAGTAACAGTTATTGGCGCTCTGGGAGTGGTTATTTCCTCTGCCTATTTCTTCTCTCGCGAATCATATTTTCTAGGTGCAGCTGTAGTTTCCCTCTTTGTCTTAAGTGATCTCTTCGATGGCGCAATGGCTCGATTATCAGAGCAAGGCGCAAGTCGTTGGGGAGGTTTTCTCGATAGCACGGTCGATCGCATCACAGACTTTTCCATCACAATCGCAGTTCTTGTTCCTATGATTCGCCACAATGACAAGCTTGCCTATCTTGGTCTAGTTACTTTGGTTACTGGACTTTTGATTCCATATATACGAGCAAAGGCTGAAAGTTTCTCGATTCCATGTTCAGTGGGGATTGCGGAGAGAACTGAGCGCTTGATTATTATTCTGAGCGCTGTGGCTCTGGAAGGTTTGGGCGTTCATTTTGCTCTGGCAATCGGATTCTGGCTACTTGCCATCCTTGGGATAATTACAGTGTTTCAACGGATGCGCACTGTCTTCGTTGGGTTACAGACCAAGTGATTGAGAAACTTTCATATCTGGCGTACATGTCAGGGTGGTGGATTGTTCGCACTCTGCCTGAGTCTGTCGCTTACAGACTCTTTGCATTCATAGCCGATCTTGTGGGCTCTCGTAATGGAAAGAGCGTTCAAAGATTACGTTCCAATCTTGCCAGAGTGAAGCCTGACTTATCTCCGACTGAGCTCAATGCACTCGTTGTATCAGCAATGCGTTCATATATGCGTTACTGGTGTGACACATTCAGAATTCAAAATTGGTCGGTTGAGAGAATTCAGAGCACAGTTACAACAACCAATGAGAACCTTCTGATAGATCCCATGAAGAAGGGAGAAGGAGTGGTGATAGCCCTTCCTCATTCTGGAAACTGGGATCATGCAGGCGCATACTTCTGTTCACTTGGAATTCCACTTGTTACTGTGGCAGAACGGTTAAAGCCTGAAGCGCTCTTCCAGAAGTTTCTTCAGCATCGTGAATCTATGGGTTTTGAAGTCCTCTCATTAGATAATCGCTCCTTTGCAACGCTAGTGAAACGTGCACGCGAGAAAAGGTTGATCGCTCTCGTGGCCGATCGAGACCTTTCGCAATCTGGAATCGATGTGAATTTCTTCAATTTCCCATCACGAATGCCTGCAGGGCCTGCACTCCTACATATCAAGACTGGAATCTCGATCGTCGTGGCGCATGTTTCCTATACAGATTCGGGTATTCATATCGATTTTGAACCGGTGGCCGTGCCCACTTCAGGATCCGACGAGGAAAGAATTAAAGGGTGCGTACAAAATATTGCACACCTATTTGAAAAGGGAATTTCACGCACTCCACAGGATTGGCATATGTTGCAAAGAATCTGGATTGATGGAGACTTTGTTGATCGTTCTCATCAGGCGGTGGCTTGATGCCTCTTTCGAGAAAGAGAATCGGAATCGTCTGCCCGTATGGATGGGATACGCCCGGGGGAGTTCAGAGCCATGTGCGCGATCTCGCCGAATATTTGATCAGAGAAGGACACTTCGTCTCCGTGTTAGCTCCCGCAATAGATGATGAAAATCTTCCTCATTATGTAACCAGTGCTGGTAGACCAATTTCTATTCCTTACAACGGTGCTGTCGCACGGGTTCTCTTCGGTCCGATAGCTTTTTCGCGAGTCCGACATTGGATATCTCAAGGAGATTTTGATGTTCTACATCTGCATGAGCCAGCTATTCCATCTATCTCACTCCTTGCATGTTGGGCTGCAGAAGGGCCACTTGTAGGAACTTTTCATGCAGCAGCAAAACGCCAGAAAGTGACATTCGCAGTCGCTCCATTTCTCGAACCAGTAATCGAGAAACTTAACGCACGAATTGCAGTGAGCGAAGCCGCTCGAGAGACTTTAACTGAACATCTCGATACCGATGCGATTGTTGTTCCTAATGGAATCTACGCCTCTCTCTACCGTGATGGAAAGTTAGATGAACGATGGACCGGAAATACCCTTGGTTTCATCGGCCGATTTGAAGAACCCCGTAAAGGGTTATCGGTATTAACCCAGGCGCTACCTGCAATCATCGCTGAATTTCCTGATGTCAAAATTTTTGTCGCAGGTCCAGGTGAGAGTTCAGATACTCTCAAAGATATTCAGCCATCGCTGCGGAGCCGATTTACATTTATGGGGCGTATCAGCGAGGAAGAGAAGGCGAATTTTCTAGCATCCGTTGGTCTCTATATCGCGCCGAATACCGGCGGCGAATCGTTTGGAATCATTCTTGCTGAAGCACTTGCCGCAGGTGCATCTGTTGTAGCAAGTGATATCCCGGCCTTTGATTCACTTCTAGGGCATGGAGATTACGGAACGCTATTTCAATCTGAGAACTCAGATGATCTAGCGATGAAAGTCATTGAGCTATTGAAGGATTCTGCAAGGCGCAGAGCGATTGCCGATCGGGGAAAAATTTACGCTCAATCTTTCGATTGGGATGTAGTTGCCGATAAAATTTATGATGTGTATCAAATGGCGATGGTGGGTGGCACAGGAGTAACCCTGTCATCTGAAAACCGGGCATGGAATAAGTTACTTGGACGGCAGAGTTAATGAAGTACATCGTTATTCTCTTTGTAGTTGCGCTGGCTGCTTGGTACCTTTCCTATTCAGCGACTCGCCTTGATCGCCTGCATCATCGCGTGGAAACTAGTTGGGCTAATCTGGATGGATTGCTCCAAAGACGAGCTGCTATTGCAATTGAGATCGCCCGCTCAGAGATATCAGACCCTGCCTCTGCCATGTTGCTCACCTTCGCAGCACATCAAGCGCGTGAAGCGAGTGTCCGTGATAGATCTCAGGCAGAGACAGGTTTATCAGGCGCCCTTGGAATTTTGATTGAGACATCATCCGAGATATCGGGAGAGATAGAGAAAGATCTCATTCGCGAATTAAGCGAACTCACCGAGAAGATTAGGATGGCGATTGCAATGCACGTGGATGCAGTGACGCGCACCCAGTTAGTACGCAAAAAATTGATTAACCGTTTATTCAGACTTGCGGGAACGGCGCCAGAACCGGTGACATATGAATTCGAAGGCGATGTTCTTTAAACGTTCTGCAGTAAGTATCTTGGCTGCAACCTCACTGTTGATCGTCCTATTAGCAGTCTTCGCCCCGGGTTCTGCGATTTCTAAAGCGATTCCATTCACGCATACAGGCCCCAGCAATTCAATGAGCGGCGCATCTGGCGGCGATGGACCAGTACTTGTAGTCAAGATTGATGACACTCCAGAGGCGCACCCACAGATTGGGCTGGAAGATGCAGATATTGTCTATATCGAGCAGGTTGAAGGTGGACTCACTCGCTTAGCTGCGGTCTTCTCATCCACAATTCCCCAGAAGATCGGCCCCGTACGATCTGCGCGAATTTCAGATATAGATCTATTCGCACAATACGGTCACGTCGGTTTTGCATATAGTGGAGTGCAGAAGAAGATGCGTCCAGTCATTAACGCAGCAGATTTGCAAGATTTAGGTGCCCAGAACCATTCCTCGACTATTTACACAAATGATCCCACTCGCATTCCGCCCTACGCGATGGTCTTACGCGCAGATCTATTGATGCAGTTCGTTGCAGAGAAGAATTTGCAGCTTGCAACTTCAAAGAATATGGGCTGGAAATTTGGTGATGCACCTTCTGGTGGAGTTGAGATAGAGGGCGTTCATCTATCGTGGCCCGCTAATTCTTATGATGCACAATGGTCGGCAAGACAAGGTCGTTGGTTACTCGATCACTCGAATTCCCCAGATCTAGCAGCAAGTGGAATTCAACTTGGTCCTAAGACATTGGTGATTCAAATTGTCTCGATAACCGATTCGATTTATAAAGATAAGGTCGGGGGAGTCACACCGTTATCTGTAACAGTGGGCAGTGGTACCGGCTTTATTTTGCGAGACGGGAAGTACTTCTCAGCAACCTGGTCACGACCAGACCCTTCTTCGGGAACAAGGTGGACATCCTTAGATGGCAAGGAGATCCCCTTTGCAAAGGGGCAGATATGGGTGGCTCTGACAGATAAAGCGCCAATCTTCAAGCCCATTTCTTCGGATGCGCCATCTTCGAAGGCAAAGTAGACTCAGCGTCCTTACATCACCATCACCTAGGAGTTCATATATGTCTGAAGCAACTGGCACAGCGCGCGTTAAGCGCGGTATGGCTGAAATGCTCAAGGGCGGCACCATCATGGATGTAGTCAATGTTGAACAAGCACGAATTGCAGAAGATGCAGGTGCATGTGCAGTGATGGCGCTCGAGCGCGTACCTGCAGATATCCGCGCACAAGGGGGAGTCGCACGTATGTCCGACCCTGACATGATCGAGAAGATTCAAGCAGCTGTATCAATTCCTGTCATGGCAAAGGTTCGTATCGGACACTTCGTAGAAGCTCAAATCATCGAAAGTCTTAATGTCGATTACATCGATGAATCTGAAGTTCTTACCCCTGCCGATTACA
The DNA here is from genome assembly GCA_037143995.1 of Actinomycetota bacterium. GTDB lineage: Bacteria > Actinomycetota > Actinomycetes > Nanopelagicales > Nanopelagicaceae > Planktophila. Next base: position 6,837 of record JBAWXP010000011.1, on the reverse strand, counting down.
CAAACCATATTGATAAGTGGGATTTCAAAGTTCCGTTCGTCTGTGGTGCAACAAACCTTGGTGAAGCGCTCCGCCGTATCAATGAGGGTGCCGCAATGATTCGTTCAAAGGGCGAAGCAGGTACTGGAGATGTTTCTAATGCGATGATGCATATGCGCACAATTGGCGCAGAGATCCGCCGCCTTACTTCAATGCGCGAAGATGAACTCTACGTTGCTGCAAAAGAGCTACAGGCTCCATATGCACTTGTGAAGGAAGTCGCCGAGACTGGCAAGCTTCCAGTCGTACTCTTCACAGCAGGCGGGATTGCAACTCCAGCGGATGCAGCGCTCATGATGCAGATGGGCGCCGACGGCGTCTTTATTGGATCAGGCATATTCAAATCTGGAAATCCAGCACAGCGTGCTGCAGCATGCGTAAAGGCAACTACCTTCTTCAACGATGCAAAGGTTCTTGCAGAAGTCTCCCGTGGTCTTGGTGAAGCAATGGTGGGAATCAACGTCTCAGATATTCCTGTGCCTCACCGCCTTGCTGATCGCGGCTGGTAATTCGTAATCTTTTTGCGAAGAGCTTATGAAAGTAGGAGTACTAGCGTTACAAGGTGATTTCCGTGAACACATTGCACTCGCTACCCATTGCGGCCACGAAGCGATCTCTGTTCGTACGATAGAAGAACTTCACGCGGTAGATGCACTCATACTTCCTGGGGGAGAATCAACAACAATCATTAAATTGGCGCAGTCGTTTGGTTTGCTCGAACCGATTCGTACTCGAATCAAAGCTGGGCTGCCTGTCTACGGATCGTGTGCTGGAATGATCTTGCTCGCCGATCGCATCGAGGATGGAATTGTTGATCAAGAGACTTTTGGTGGAATCAACATGACAGTCCGACGAAATGCATTTGGACGCCAAGTAGATTCTTTTGAATCTGATATCACTTTCAATGGAGTTGAACTACATGCGATATTTATCCGCGCTCCATGGGTCGAAGAGGTAGGAGAAGGGGTAGAAGTTCTAGCAACAGCAGCGGGCCACCCTGTGGCAGTTCGACAAGGAAAACTACTGGCAACGAGTTTTCACCCAGAATTGACCGATGATTATGCGGTCCATAAGTACTTTTTTGATGAGATCTGCAAAGGCCGATAAAGTACGTCATATAAATTTTCAGGCAATTTTTGATTGAGGAGTTCCAATGTCAGGCCATTCCAAATGGGCAACAACTAAGCATAAGAAGGCTGTCATCGATAGCCGTCGTGCGAAGAACTTTGCAAAGCTCATTAAGGCGATTGAGGTTGCATCGCGTAATGGTGGACCTGATGTTGACGGAAACCCAACGCTCTTTGATGCGATTGCCAAGGCGAAGAAGAACTCAATGCCTGCAGATAATATTGAACGAGCAGTAAAGCGTGGCGCAGGACTTGAATCTGGTGGATCTGACTGGCAGACAATCATGTACGAGGGATACGGTCCCAACGGCGTTGCAATCATGATCGAATGTCTTTCAGATAATCGCAATCGTGCTGCCTCTGAAGTTCGCGTAGCAGTCACTCGCAACGGCGGAACGATGGCAGATCCTGGCTCTGTTTCTTATCTGTTCAATCGCAAGGGAGTCATCATCGTCAATAAGGCGATTGGAGCCACCGAGGATTCAATTCTGGAAGCAGCTCTTGATGCCGGTGTTGAAGAGGTAAATGATTTAGGAGAATCTTTTGAAGTAGTGTGTGAGGCAAGTGATTTGGTAGCAGCTCGTAGTGCGCTGCAAGGTGCCGGAATCGACTACGAGTCTGCTGATTCTTCTTTCTTGCCATCGATGCAGATTCCGCTCGATGCAGAAGGCGCCCAGAAAGTCTTCGAACTCATTGATGCGATTGAAGAGCTCGATGATGTGCAAAATGTCTACTCAAATTTTGATGTCTCTGACGAAGTTATGGCGAGCCTTTCCTAACTCTGATAGACCCAAGTCCTAGGCTTGGAAGTTATGAGCCACCCACAGCGCCGCGTACTTGGAGTAGATCCAGGGCTTACTCGTTGTGGAATCGGCGTCGTCGAAGGTTCTATCGGTAAGCCACTTTCACTCGTAGCAGTCGGTGTGATCCTTACATCTGCTGATTTGCCGTTAGAACAGAGGTTGCTTCAACTCGAATCTGAACTTGAAGAATGGGTCACTGCACATTCACCCGATGTGATGGCTGTAGAAAGAGTTTTTTCTCAACATAACGTTCGTACTGTGATGGGGACTGGACAAGCGGCAGGCATTGCACTGCTTGTTGCGGCGCGACGTGGGATCCCAGTCATGATGCACACTCCTTCTGAAGTCAAGGCCGCCGTCACGGGTTCAGGGCGTGCCAACAAAGTGCAAGTGGCTGAGATGGTGAAAAGGTTATTGAATTTGGACGTGATCCCAAAGCCTGTAGATAGCTCCGACGCACTCGCACTTGCAATCTGTCATATTTGGCGTGGTGGCGGTAACGCCAAGATTGAAGAAGCACTCAAGGCGGAGAAGTCGCGAATTTCCAAGTTGGTGAAGAAATGATCTCGCTTCTTAATGGAATCGTGCGCTCGATTCATCCCGATAGAGCTGTGGTTGAAGTCGGAGGCGTCGGATTAAGTGTCTCCATTACAACTCCTACGAGCGCACAACTTAACTTAGGTGCATCTGTACAACTATTTACTTCCCTAGTAGTCCGCGAAGACTCACTGACACTCTTCGGTTTTCTCGATGAAGAGAGCCGAACAACATTCGAACTTGTCCAGACCGTTTCTGGTATTGGCCCTAAAGTCGCACTTGCCATCATGGGCGCTCACTCGCCACAGTCGTTAGCGCTGGCGATAACGCAAGAAGATATCAAGGGGATTGAGAAGGTTCCGGGTATTGGACGAAAAGGCGCACAACGTTTGATTCTCGAACTCAAAGGAAAGATTTCGGATTTTGGTACTTCTGATCACGAACGTACTCATCAACCCGTTTGGCGCGAACAACTTACATCAGCGCTCGTATCGTTAGGTTTTTCTGCAAAGGATTCTGATTCTGCAATTAACAAAGTACTAGCTGAGTATGCAGAAGAGGGTCTAGATCCTTCATCATCTGATCTCTCCGATCTCCTCAAGCGCACCTTGCAGAGTGGGCGACGAAGTTCATGAGCGAGGAAAGGGTTGTGAGCTCACAAAGCGGTTCGGATGATCTCGCTGCTGAGCATGCGCTGCGACCAAAGACTCTCAATGATTTCATTGGTCAACACCGCGTGCGTCAACAGATTGATGTCTTGCTGACGGCTGCCCGCAAACGCGATTCTGCAGCGGACCATATTCTTCTGTCAGGTCCTCCGGGACTTGGCAAGACAACGCTTGCAATGATCCTTGCCTCCGAAATGAATACGCCGATTCGCATCACAAGTGGCCCTGCAATCACACATGCCGGTGATCTTGCTGCGATTTTGTCATCCCTGGTCGAAGGAGAGATTTTCTTCCTCGATGAGATACACCGACTGCCACGTCCTGCTGAAGAGTTGCTCTACCTTGCGATGGAAGATTTTCGTGTGGATGTGGTTGTGGGCAAGGGCCCTGGTGCAACCGCGATTCCTCTTCAGCTCCCTCGCTTCACATTGGTAGGGGCAACAACGCGAGCAGGCCTGCTACCTTCACCATTGCGTGATCGATTTGGCTTTACTGCACACCTTGATTTCTATGAAGACTCTGAACTGGAAGAAGTAATTTCACGCAGTGCCGTATTACTTGGACTGACCATCGATAAGAAAGCGATTGCTGAGATTGCCAGCAGATCTCGCGGAACACCACGTATTGCAAATCGCCTTCTTCGCCGTGTTCGCGATTTTGCGCAAGTCAACGGCTCGAACGCTCTCACTCATGCAGATGCACAAGCTGCCCTTGAAATTTATGAAGTAGATGCAAAAGGTCTCGATCGATTAGATAGATCAGTTCTGCTGGCCCTGATTGAAAGATTTAATGGCGGACCTGTTGGGCTTTCCACTCTTGCAATAGCAGTGGGTGAAGAGACTGAGACAGTTGAATCTGTCGCTGAGCCATTCTTAGTCAGAAATGGCTTTATGGCGCGCACTCCACGAGGTCGAATCGCTACTGCATTGGGATGGGAGCATGTGGGACGAACACCACCTGCTGGAATCGCGACCCTTTTCGACACACCAGCGCCCGACGCCTAGACTCTGCTCTTATGTCCACACCTAATAAACCAGTGAAGACCACTGGCCGTCCGGTACGCGCCCTAGCAATTTTGGCGGTAATCGTGATTGGCCTCTTGGCTACAGCGTTAATCCAAGGAGCGACTTCAGTTCGCCTTGGACTCGATCTTCGTGGGGGAACGAGCGTCACGCTCCAACCTCGCGCCTCGAATGACTCAAATAAAATTACTTCAGAGGCAATTGATCAAGCAGTCTCCATTATTCGCCAGCGCGTTAACTCACTCGGCGTTGCTGAGTCTGAAGTAACTGCGCAAGGCAGTGGCACTAATCGTCAGATTGTTATTTCAGTTCCTGGAGATTCAGGTCGACGTGTGGTCGATCTTGTTGGTCAAACTGCAGAGCTGCGCTTTCGCCAAGTTCTCGCAGAAACATCTGCGCTCACTGCAGGTGGCACTTCTACAGCCGCTACTCCCGCATCAGGTGTATCTGCAGAAGTCAACGCAAAGTTTGCAGCTCTTGATTGCGCAAATCCAACGGCCCGTCAGGGAACAGGTGCTGATGCTCCAACTGACATCATCGTTGCCTGCTCTCGATCTGGTGCTACGAAATACATTCTTGGACAAGCGGAAGTTCTCGGTCGCCAAGTATCAAAGGCTTCAGCCGGAATTGATCAGCAAGGCGCAAGTGGCTGGTATGTACTTCTTACATTTAATGGCGAAGGAACAAAGGCTTTTGGAAATATCACAGCCCGCGTTACAACCCTCGCCTCTCCTCAGAACCAAGTGGCAATCGTGCTTGATGGATTAGTTGTTTCAGCTCCTTCAATCCGCGAAGCGATTCCATCAGGTAATGCGCAGATCACAGGATCGTTCACTCAGACCGAAGCACAGGATCTTGCAAATGTACTTAAGTACGGAGCACTTCCACTCGCATTCGATCGTGGCGAAGTTCAGCAAGTGTCACCGACACTTGGTTCAGATCAGCTTCATGCTGGAATACTTGCTGGGGCGTTGGGGCTAGGCCTAGTTCTACTCTTCTCACTTCTCTATTACAGAGCCTTAGGACTAGTGACCGTAGGTTCTCTTGCAATCGCGGGAACAATTCTTTACCTACTCTTCCTCGTTCTTGGAAAGTCAATCGGGTTCACGCTCACGCTGGCGGGTATTGCTGGCGCGATCGTTTCAATCGGTATCACAGCAGACTCATTTATCGTCTTCTTCGAACGTATTCGAGATGAAGCCCGTGAAGGTAGGTCGCTGCGATCAGCAGTTGAAAGTGGATGGTTGCGTGCGCGTCGCACAATCATCGTTGCGGATATGGTTTCGATTCTTGCCGCTGTCTTGCTCTACTTCTTCGCAGTAGGTGGCGTTCGTGGATTCGCTTTCACACTAGGTCTAACAACTCTCATCGACTTGTTGATCGTCTTTATCTTTACCAAGCCAATCGTGACAGTTATTGCAAAGATGAACTTCTTTGCATCAGGCCATCCGCTCTCCGGATTCTCCGAGAAGAGCATTGGTCGCAAGCACTCATCTACACCTTTGGAGGCATAAGCAGATGGCTAAAATTTCAGGTCTCGGTGGTCGCCTCTATTCAGGTGAAACTTCATTCAATATCGTCGAAAATCGTAAGCGCTGGTATTCAATCTCTGCGCTCTTTATTCTGGCTGCAATTGCTGCCCTTGTAATTCAAGGTCTGCACCTTGGTATCGAATTCAAGGGCGGGGCTTCTTATACGGTCAACCAGCCAACAGCTACGGTTGCACAAGCTCGTTCTGCAGTTGCGGGCATTGGCATTCCTGGTGAAGTAATTGTGCAGAAGATCGGAACCTCAAAAGTTCGTGTGCAGACAGGTGCTGTTACCCCTGCGCAATCTCAAGCGATTGAAAGTGCTCTGACATCCACTTTCGGTGTCACTGCTGAATCAATCGATACTCAGCTCGTTGGTCCATCGTGGGGTAAGGAGATCACCAAAAAAGCTATCTACGGTCTCTTCGCATTCCTTCTAGCGGTGATGATCTTCTTGGCAATGGCATTCGAACCCAAGATGGCGATTGCTGCGATCGTCGCTGTGGTTCACGACGTATTCATTACCGTTGGAATCTACGCATTGGTTGGTTTCGATGTAACGCCCGCGACTGTGATCGGCTTCCTGACAATTCTTGGTTACTCGCTCTATGACACCGTTGTAGTCTTCGACAAAGTCCGAGAAAATACCAAATCAGTCTCGGCTAATAGCAAGATGACGTACTCGCAAGCTGCAAACCTTGCTGTCAATCAGACGCTAGTGCGTTCTGCCAACACATCCCTTATTGCGCTTCTTCCAGTAGCGTCAATTCTCTTCGTCGGCGCTGGCTTACTAGGAGCTGGAACACTCAAGGATCTCTCTCTCGCGCTCTTCATTGGTCTTGCAGTCGGTACATATTCATCTGTATTCATTGCGCCTCCATTCCTTGCACAACTTCGTGAAAGAGAGCCTGCAATGCAGGCACTTGCCAAGCGCGTAACAACTCGTGGGGGAGCAGCTGCTGCTGCGCAGACACAAGAAGTTCGCACAGCAACTGGCAGTGGTCCTCGCAATCAACCTAAGCGCAAGGGCCGCAAGTAACTCTTTAACATTGTCCTATGGATACCGTGCCTCTGATTGCTCCTCTTGTAGGTGCACTGAGAGAGCATCATCC
>JBAWXP010000010.1:0-16962 GCA_037143995.1 Actinomycetota bacterium | reverse complement strand
GAGTTTCGAGGCGCTCGTGCAGGTCAGCTACTTCATCAGCCAGTGATTTCATCTGCGCATGGCGACTAAAGGCAATCTCAATCGCTGGGACAAGATCGCCAATTGTGAACGGCTTTACAACGTAAGCCATGACACCTGCATCACGAGCACGATCAACGAGCTCGCGTTGGCTAAATGCTGTGAGCATAAGTACCGGTGCAATCGAGATAATTTTTTCGGCTGCTGAAATTCCATCGAGTACTGGCATTTTGACATCAAGGATTGCTAAATCAGGGTGATGTTCATTGGCAAGTGCAATTGCTTCTTCACCATTGGTGGCTTGCGCAACGACTTCGTATCCAGCTTCTTGCAACATTTCAACGAGGTCCATGCGAATAAGAGCTTCATCCTCGGCAACAAGAATGCGGATGCTTGTGGTGGCGTCGTTGCTCATGTGCCTCGAGTCGGATTCGAACCGACACTATGCAGTGTTTGAGACTGCCCTCTCTACCGTTGGAGTACCGAGGCGTAAGCCCATATCGTATTAGAAGAAGGTAGATAGACGAAACGAAAGCGGCTGTGGATTAACGGTAGGCAGCGACGACGCCATTTACCGCATCGCCAACCTTGTGCACGCGCATCGCATTTGTTGAGCCAGGAATTCCTGGAGGAGAACCCGCAACAATCATGACGAGTTCGCCAATTTCTGCGCGCTTACCTTCGATCAACATCTTATCTGCTTGCAACACCATCTCATCGGTGTGCTTGACCATGGGAGTTACCGATGGCTCAACGCCCCATGAAAGTGCAAGGCGGTTGTATGTGCCAATCTCAGGAGTGATTGCAAGAATTGGAATCGGTGAACGCAGGCGCGAGATACGTCGGGCAGAATCACCTGATTGCGTGAAGGTAACGAGAAATTTTGCGCCGACAATAAGGCCAACTTCAGCTGCGGCTTTGGTAATTGCTCCACCTTTACTACGTGGCAAATTCGTTAAGGGACGAATACGGTCGAGTCCGAGTTCTTCGGTGCGCTCGATAATGCGCGCCATTGTCTCAACTGCCTGAATTGCAAAGGCTCCAACAGATGTTTCACCGGAGAGCATCAGTGCATCTGCGCCATCGAGGACTGCATTTGCACAATCTGTTGCCTCGGCGCGGGTTGGAGAGGAGTTGGTAATCATTGAATCAAGCATCTGCGTTGCAACAATGACTGGCTTAGCAGCATCGCGTGCAAGTTCGACGCAGCGCTTTTGAACCATTGGTACATCTTCGATTGGAAGTTCGACGCCGAGATCTCCACGAGCAACCATAATTCCGTCGAAGGCGGCAACAATCTCTACAAGGTTTTCTACAGCTTGAGGCTTTTCAATCTTTGCAATGATTGGGACACGAATTCCTACTTCATCCATAATCGCATGTACATCTTTTACATCTGCGGCGCTTCGTACGAATGAGAGTGCAATAAAATCAGCACCTGCGCGAAGTCCCCAGCGAAGATCATCTCCATCTTTTTCAGACATGGCGGGAACTGAGACTGCAACGCCTGGCAAGTTGATTCCCTTATTGTTGCTGACAGCACCTGGCTGGATGCACTTGGTGATGACATCGTTGCCCTTAACTTCGATTACTTCGACCGTAACTTTTCCATCATCAATCAGAATGCGATCGCCAGCCTTGCAATCTCCGGGCAGGCCCTTATATGTAGTTCCAACGCGCTCTTTTGTTCCAGAAATTTCATCAGTGGTAATTGTGAAGATATCTCCACGAGCAAGATCGTGGGGACCATTGGCAAAGCGACCGAGGCGAATCTTTGGACCTTGCAGATCGACGAGGATTGCAACTGGCTTGCCAGCTTCGAGAGCGGCGGCACGTACTTGATCCAAGCGAGCTTGATGCTCTTCATATCCACCGTGAGAAAGGTTAAGTCGCGCCATATTCATTCCAGCAGCAATCAACTCCCTGACTTTCTCAGGAGTTTCAACTGCAGGACCCATCGTGCAAACAATTTTGGCGCGGCGCATGTCTCTACCTTATCTGTCTTATCTAGTTACTTAGAAGTTAGACCATCAACGGGCGCGTTGTAGGTTCGATTGGTGAAGGCAGTTGAGTCTCCCCCGAAAGATATGTATCAACTGCAGCTGCAGCAGATCGACCTTCAGCTATCGCCCACACAATGAGAGATTGACCACGACCTGCATCTCCTGCAACGAAAATGCCTTCTTCAGTTGTTTGGAAATTCTCATCACGCTTGATATTGCCGCGATCATCGAGTTGAACCTCGAGTTGATCAATCAGAGCAGACTTTTCTGGACCAGTAAATCCCATTGCAAGAAATACGAAATCTGCAGGAATCTCCTTCTCTGTTCCTGGAACAGGTTCAAATTTTCCATTTTCAAATTTAGTCTCGACAATCTTGAGAGCTTTGAGGTTTCCATTGCCGTCGCCAACGAATTCTTGTGTGCTCACAGAGAAGACTCGATTATCGAGCTCTTCATGCGCACTCGATACACGGTAAATCATTGGATACGTCGGCCACGGCTGTGAGGATGGACGCTCTTCTGTTGGGCGAGGCATGATTTCAAGTTGAGTGACAGATGCCGCACCTTGACGAACAGAGGTACCTAAGCAATCAGCGCCGGTATCTCCGCCACCAAGGATGATGACATGTTTTCCTGCAACGTTAATAGGTGGAACTTCCACTTCGCCGAGAGCCTGCTTATTTCCCCATGGTAGAAATTCCATCGCTTGATAGATACCTGTGTTGTCGCGGCCTGGAATCGGTAAGTCGCGCCATTGCGTCGCGCCAACTGCAAGAACAATCGCATCGTATTTGGAGCGAAGGTCCGATCCTGTTACCTCGACGCCTACGTTAACACCGGAACGGAATCGAGTTCCTTCTTGCTCCATCTGAGACAAGCGACGATCAACGATGTGCTTCTCCATTTTAAATTCTGGAATTCCGTAGCGAAGTAACCCGCCGATCTTTTCGGCACGTTCGTAGACAACAACTGTGTGTCCTGCACGTGTGAGCTGTTGCGCAGCTGCAAGGCCTGCAGGCCCTGATCCGACTACTGCGATCGTCTTTCCGGTAATGCGATCAGGTGGAAGTGGCTTGACGTTATTGGCATCAAAGGCTTCTTCGATTGTGCGAAGCTCAATCTGCTTAATCGTGACAGCATCGCGGTTGATTCCGACCACACATGCTGTTTCGCACGGCGCCGGACAGAGTCGTCCTGTGAATTCAGGGAAATTGTTCGTGGCATGGAGTCGATCGATCGCTTCGTTCTTATCGCCGCGATACATCAGATCGTTCCATTCGGGAATTAAATTTCCGAGTGGGCAGCCTGAATGGCAGAAAGGAATTCCACAATCCATGCAGCGACCAGCTTGCTTCTGCAAATGCTCAATCGATTGTGGTTCATAGACTTCGCGCCAATCTTGGATACGAATATCTACTGGTCTGCGCTTCGGTGTCTCACGAGGAGTCGTCATAAAGCCTTTGGGATCAGCCATTTGCTGCAACCTCCATGATGTATTCGTCGACCGGAAGACCTTCTCGAGTCGCGCGCTCAATTGCTGAAAGTACCTTTGCATAATCGCGCGGCATAATCAGCGAGATGCGAGAAATTTCAGATTCCCAATTGGCAAGGAGGGCTGATGCAATCTCAGAACCTGTCTCAACAAAGAAAGAGGAGATGATTGATTTTAAGTTCTCGCGTTGATCAGCAGGAACGGCTAAGACATCTACCATCTCTGTATTAACAACTGCAGTATTGAGATCGAGAACAAAGGCGCGACCACCAGACATACCTGCGGCAATATTGCGACCAGTCTGTCCAAGAATGACAACAGTTCCGCCAGTCATATATTCGAGGGCATGATCGCCTACGCCTTCAACGACTGCTGTGGCTCCTGAATTTCGCACGCAGAATCGCTCGCCTGCTAGACCGCGAATAAAGATTTCGCCAGAAGTTGCTCCGTAGCCGATGACATTTCCTGCAATGACATTTGCTTCAGATTTAAATGTTGCCTTCTCATCTGGGCGCACTACGACACGTCCACCAGAAATTCCCTTGCCGACATAATCGTTGGCATCTCCATAGAGTCGGAGTGAGACACCTTGTGGAATAAATGCGCCGAGTGATTGGCCGGCGGAGCCATGAAGAGTGACATCGATGGTTCCAGCGGGGAGGCCTTCTCCACCGTATCGACGAGTTACTTCTGCACCCAACATTGTGCCTACTGTGCGGTTGACGTTACGCACTGGAAGATCAATGCGGACTGGCTCCTTGTTATCGAGCGCAGCTTTTGCAAGATCAATCAAAGTGTTATCAAGGGCTGCAGCTAAACCATGATCTTGCGTTGTTGTGCAGTGCAGCGCTGAATCAACATCTGGACGTACCAAGAGTGGCGATAAATCAAGTCCACTTGCCTTCCAGTGCTCTACTGCATCCTTGGTATCAAGGAATTCAACGTGGCCAATAGCTTCTTGAAGAGTACGGAAGCCAAGGGATGCAAGGATTTCACGGACTTCTTCAGCGATGTATTCGAAGAATGTTTCGACAAATTCAGGTTTTCCACTGAAGTTCTTTCGTAGCTCTGGGTTCTGCGTTGCAACTCCGACCGGACAGGTATCAAGATGGCATACACGCATCATGATGCAGCCTGAGACAACCAGAGGCGCTGTTGCAAATCCATATTCTTCAGCACCAAGCAGCGCCGCAATAACAACATCGCGACCGGTTTTCAGTTGACCATCTGCTTGAACAACGATGCGATCACGGAGTCCATTGAGCAAGAGCGTCTGCTGTGTTTCAGCAAGTCCAAGTTCCCATGGTGCTCCTGCATGCTTGAGCGATGTTAAAGGAGATGCTCCTGTTCCACCATCGTGGCCTGAAATTAAGACAACATCTGCATGCGCTTTAGAAACTCCGGCTGCAACAGTTCCAACGCCAACTTCTGCCACAAGCTTGACGTGTACTCGTGCATTCTTATTGGCGTTCTTAAGATCGTGAATTAATTGCGCAAGATCTTCAATGGAGTAAATATCGTGGTGAGGAGGAGGTGAGATGAGTCCAACACCCGGTGTTGAAAAACGCGCCTTAGCTATCCATGGATAGACCTTGTACCCAGGAAGCTGTCCGCCTTCACCAGGCTTAGCTCCTTGTGCAACTTTGATCTGGATATCAGTTGCATTAATAAGGTAATTACTTGTTACTCCAAAGCGCCCTGAAGCCACCTGCTTAATAGCGCTCTTCTTCGAATCTCCATTGGCAAGTGGGATATAGCGCGACTCATCTTCTCCGCCTTCACCGGTATTTGATTTCGCGCCAAGGCGGTTCATGGCGATGGCAAGAGTTTCGTGAACTTCTTGTGAGACAGAGCCATATGACATGGCACCTGTTGAGAATCGCTTAACAACTTCTGAGATTGGCTCAACCTCATCGATTGAAATCGGAGTACGGGCGCCTTCCTTAAATTGAAATAGGCCACGCAGAGTCATCAGAGTCTTGCTCTGATCATTGACCTGCCCGGTGTAGCGCTTAAAGATGTCATAACGCTTATTGCGTGTTGAGTGCTGGAGAGCAAAAACAGTCTCTGGGTTGAAAAGATGCGGTTCGCCATCGCGGCGCCATTGATACTCGCCACCCACTGCTAAACGCTTTGCACCAGGGATCTCGCCACCGACTGGGTAGGCGAAGTGATGGCGCTTAATTGTCTCTTCAGCGATGACATCGAGGTCAACTCCGCCAAGGCGAGATGTAGTACCAACGAAGAACTCGTCAACAACATCTTGAGCAATTCCGATTGCTTCAAATACTTGTGCTCCGGTGTAAGAGGCGATGGTTGAGATACCCATCTTGGACATCACTTTAAGTACGCCTTTACCAAGTGCCTTAATTACATTGCGCACCGCTTTTTCAGGTGCAATCCCTGTGATGACCCCTTGATTGACGAGATCTTCAGCAGTTTCCATAACAAGATATGGATTTACAGCAGCAGCGCCGTATCCAATAAGAAGTGCAACATGGTGAACTTCGCGAACATCGCCTGCTTCAACAACAAGTCCTACCTTGGTACGAGTCTTCTCACGAATGAGGTGATGGTGAACTGCAGCGGTGAGCAGAAGTGAAGGAATTGGGCAATCTTCTGCATCGCCATCGCGATCAGAGAGAACAATGATGCGTGCACCCTTTGCAATTGCATCAGATACTTCGCTCTTAATCTCCTCTAAACGTGTGCGAAGGGTGTTGCCATCGCCCGTTACCGGGAATAGTCCACGAACGACATACGCCTCAAGTTCTGGATAATCATCATCTGCATTGACGTGAATAATCTTTGCAAGCTCGTCATTATCAATAACGGGAAATGCAAGTGAGATTTGCTTACAGGATTGCGGGCCTGGATCAAGCAAGTTATGTTCTGGACCAAGAGATCCACCCAAACTAGTGACCAGCTCTTCGCGGATTGCATCCAGCGGTGGATTTGTTACCTGGGCAAAGAGCTGCGTGAAGTAATCAAAGAGAAGACGTGGTTTGGCCGAGAGAGCAGCAATTGGGGTATCTGTTCCCATTGAACCAAGCGCTTCTCCCCCACCTTTAGCCATGGGAGTAACGATGATTTTGATTTCTTCTTCGGTGTAACCAAATGCCTTTTGGCGACGAATGACAGATTTGTGTGGGTAGACGATATGTTCGCGCGAAGGAAGTTCAGAGAGTTTGACCATTCCATCGTTGAGCCACGTGCCGTAAGGCGCAGCATCTGCGAGTGAATCCTTAATCTCATCATCTTCAATAATGCGTCCTGCTTCGATATCAACGAGGAACATCTTTCCTGGTTGCAGACGACCCTTGCGGACAATCTTTTCAGCAGGGAAATCGAGAACGCCAACTTCTGAAGCCAAGACAACGAGGCCATCATCAGTTACCCAGAAACGTGATGGACGTAGACCATTGCGATCGAGCACTGCTCCTACTTGATGGCCATCGGTAAAGGTCACACATGCAGGTCCATCCCACGGCTCCATGAGGGATGCGTGGAATGCATAAAAGTCACGACGCTTTTGCGACATCGTTGCATGGTTCTCCCATGCTTCAGGGATCATCATCAAGACAGAGTGGGCAAGTGATCGTCCACCTAAGTAGAGAAGTTCAAGAACTTCATCAAAGGAAGCTGAGTCTGAGCCAGACATTTCAACGATGGGAAATAGTCTTTTGAGGTCTCCGCCAATGACATCACTTGCAAGAAGTGATTCGCGAGCACGCATCCAGTTGCGATTTCCCTTAACGGTATTGATTTCACCGTTATGGGCAATAAAACGATATGGATGTGCAAGCGGCCAAGATGGGAATGTGTTGGTAGAAAAACGTGAGTGCACAAGTGCTAGCGGAGAAACAACGCGCTTGTCGCTGAGATCAGGGAAGAATTCTTCCAGTTGCCCAGTAGTGAGCATGCCCTTATACACAATTGTCTGTGAAGACAGTGATGGGAAGTAGAGATCAAGTCCATGCTCGGCGCGTTTGCGCAGTGCGAATGCTAAGCGATCAAGTGCTATCCCTGTCTCGCCCTTCTTTCCAGAAATAAATATTTGCTTGAACTGTGGCATGACAGATACAGCAGTCTTGCCAAGTGAGGAAGAGTTAATCGGGAGTTCGCGCCACCCAAGAACGTTGAGTCCTTCTTCAGATGCAAGCTGAGCAATCTCGGCTTCAACGTCAACGCCTTGCGCAATAAATGCAATTCCAGTTGCGTAGTGGTCGGCTGCTGGTAAATCAAAGGTAGTTACTTCTTGATAGAAAGCATCTGGCACGCGAATAAGAATTCCTGCACCGTCGCCACTATCGGGTTCAGCACCGGATGCGCCGCGGTGTTCAAGATTACGAAGTGCGGTTAACGCTTTCTCAACAATCTCATGTGTTGCAATTTTATTAAGGGTGGCAACCATCGCAACGCCGCATGCGTCATGTTCATTCGCAGGGTCATAGAGACCCTGAGCTGCGGGATAGTTCGATGAGAGTGCCATTACCCGTTGTCCTTTTTGTAAGTATCACAAGGGACAACTTTGGCCCGGTAGTTCGTGGTGCAGGTGTTTCAGTAGTAAAAGGGTAGCAAGGGGGTGCTTTAGATGCCACTCACGTGAAGGATCTGGCCAATTCCCGCGGTAATTGCCATACCGAGGCAACCTCCACCGATGACGCGCAAGGTTGGAATCAGCAGCTTCGAACCAGCCGTCTTAGCGCTGACAATTCCCGTAACAACGAGTCCGACCAGAGTGAAACCAATGATGCTCCATGCAGCTTTTCCGGCTGTTGGTGCAAAGGCTCCAACGAAGGGAATGAGGCCACCTAATGTAAATGCAGAAGCTGAAGCAATTGCAGCCTGTACTGGGCGCGCCTTTGTATGTGGGTGTTGTCCCAGTTCATCGCGCAGATGCGCAGCCAATGGATCTTTATCATGCATCGTTTGTGCAACCTGCGTGGCAAGTTCTCTTGGTAAACCGCGGTTGATATAAATCTCAACGAGCTCTTCAAACTCACCTTCAGGATCAGTTGCTAAATGTTCAATCTCTAAAAGACGATCAGATTCTTCGATATCGTTCTGTGATCGTACTGAAACATATTCACCAACAGCCATCGACATTGCACCTGCTGCGATTCCGGCAGCTCCGGCTGTAACTAAGAATCCTTGTTCTCCAGATTTTGCCGCTGCAACACCAATCATCAAACTGGCAGTGGATACAAGTCCATCATTTGCACCAAGAACTGCAGCGCGCAACCAGCCCGCACGATGGGTGCGATGTTGTTGATTGCGACGATAGACATCTTCGAGAGCCATATTTGTAGCCTACCGCTTTCTCTTCAATAATCGCGTGAAGAGGACTGCGCCAAATAGCGCAGTGATGAGGGCTACATATTGATTGAGGCGTAGCCCTGCAATGGTGTGGGCTTGATCGATACGTAAGCCTTCGATAAAGAAACGTCCAGCGCTATAGAGGGCGATGTAGAGAGCGAAGAGAGAACCCTCGGGAAGTTGTCGATGAAGCTTCAGTAAAATAAAGGCAACTACTACACACCAGATAGATTCGTAGACAAATGTGGGATGGAAAGTTGAATACTGTTCAAATCCAATTGGTCTTAAGGTTTGGGGAATCTCCACTGCCCATGCTGCCTTGAGCGGACGTCCAAAGAGTTCCCCATTGAACCAATTACCCCAGCGACCAATAGCTTGAGCGATAAGAATCCCTGGAGCAAGTGCATCAGCAAAGGCTAAGAAGGATGGCAACTCGCGCATCTTGGCAATTCGTGAATATGAAAGATATGCGACACACGTTCCAAGTGCTATCGCTCCCCAAATTCCAAGTCCGCCATTCCAAATGCGGAAAGCGCTAGTGAATTGGGCGCCGCTTCCAAAATATTTTTCCGGTGTTGTGGCCACGTGATACAGCCGGCCACCAATGACGCCGGCAGGAACTGCAAAGATTGCGACATCACTTACTACTCCAGTTGCGTTGGGGTAAGCGCTGACCAACCTCTTATTCCCTAACCACAACGCGATTGCTACCCCTGCAATGATGCAGAGAGCATAGAAATGAATTGTCAGAGGTCCAATTGCAACTGCCGATATAGTCGGAGTTGGAATTGAGAGTCTCGGCATTATCCGCGCTCTATAGCTGCTTTAAATTTATCTGCGCTGAAGTATTCGGTTTTGCGATCAAGTTCTTTGCCGTTTACAAAAACGGTTGGAGTTGAATTTACATTTGCTTTTGCGCCAGCTGCAGCCACATTGGAGACCCACCCTGTGTAGGACATTTTATTGACACACGATGTAAAAGTCTTTGAGGTAATACCTGCTGCTTGTCCCAGTACTACGAGCACATCGTTAGACCAAGCTCCAGAATTTTCAGGCTGCTGGTTTGCATAGAGCGTTTTGTGATAACTCAAGAACTTACCTTCATCCGCTGAACAGGCAGCTGCATTCGCTGCATTGATTGACTCTGGCCCCAAGAATGAAAGTGTGTGATACACAACCGTTGCCTTCTTATCTGTAATGAGAGATTCGAGGTAATCGCCATTCATCTTCTCAAATTGCTGACAGATTGGACATTGGAAATCTTCGTAGATATCGACAACGGGAACGCTCTTGAGATCGCCATTAAAGACGATGCCATATCCATTAGATGAAGAGACGCTCGCTGGAATAGCGGCCGATTTCTTTGTTCCCTTTGAAATCAAAGTTGGGACGAGCATCAACAGCACAACTCCTACAACTACTGCAACGACAAGGTTGCGGGTGAAGTTATCTTTGCCAGGTTTCTGATTAGCCATTGATCTATTCTCCATTTGAGGTGTTTCGGTCTAGTCCCAATTTACTTTGAGGATAGCGGAAAAGGTAAATCGCAATGAGCGCTAAGGCGCTATCACGCAGGATTTCGGGGAGATAGTTGGTAGCACCGGGTGCAACCTGTCCCCCTCCACCAAAGCATCCACAATCGATCGAAAGTCCACGGGCCCAAGCCTGTGAAATTCCAAAGATGAAAATCACCATAAGAGATCCGCCGACAGCAGCCGCGATTCGGGTTGCTGCGCCAAGAATAAGAAGGACTCCCACTGCAATCTCAAGAAAGGGAAGAGCGATACCCAAAAAATTAGCGACTGAGATTGGCAAGAGTTCATAGGCACGCACTGCCATCTGAGATTTATCAAGATGTTGGTATTTCAGTAGACCTGCAGCCAATAAAACGCCACCCAGAATTAACCGACCAAGCAGTCCTGCCCATGGAAAATATTTCTTCATCGACCTTCACGTACTCCTAACGCCAATTCAGATGCCAATTCTCGCACTGCAGTGAGTCCGGATTCTTCATCGGGCGCATCTTGAATCGCTTTGATAAACGCTGAGCCGACAATGACGCCATCTGCGTAACCAGCAACACCTTTCGCTTGCTCGCGAGTTGAAACTCCGAGTCCAACAGAGACTGGAAGGCCAGTTGTTGTACGAATGCGCGCAACAAGATCGGGTGCCCCAGAAGAGACAGATGTACGTGTTCCCGTTACACCCATCAAACTTGCAGCGTAGACAAAGCCACCACATTGAGATGTTACAAGCGGAAGTCGTGTATCAGTCGTGCTTGGCGCAACGACATAGATGGGATTAATGCCAGATTTGGCGACAGCTGCCTTCCATGTTCCGGACTCTTCGATAGTGAGGTCTGGCGTAATAACACCTGAACCGCCATTGTCGACGATCGCTTGTGCAAACTTTTCTACTCCATATTTTTCGATTGGATTCCAGTAGGTCATAACTACCGCGGCTATTCCAAGTCCCGATGCAGTTGCTAACGCATCAAAAACCTCGCGCGCACCTGTACCTTGCGAAAGTGATTGATCTGCCGCAGCCTGAATAGTTGGTCCATCCATGACGGGATCGCTATAGGGAAAACCAATTTCGATGGCATCTACTCCCCCATCGACAAATGCCTTGATGACCTTTTTACATCCCTCAACAGTGGGAAAACCTGCAGGGATATAGGCGATGAGCGCTGCGCGATTTTCAGAGCGAACTTTGACGAAGAGATCATCAAGAGGGGTTGTCATTTAGAGCGGGATTCCAAAGTACTGCGCCGCCGTTTGTACATCTTTATCGCCACGTCCAGATAGATTAATAAGAATAATTGCATCGGGTCCTAGTTCATTTCCTACTTGCATTGCTCCGGCTAGCGCATGCGCAGTTTCAATTGCGGGAATGATTCCTTCAGTCTGCGAAAGAAGTGCAAATGCATGCATTGCTTGCGCATCTGTAATAGGACGGTACTCAGCGCGTCCAATATCATGCAGATATGCATGCTCTGGTCCAACGCCTGGGTAATCAAGTCCTGCAGAAATTGAGTGGGATTCAATTGTCTGGCCATTGCTATCTTGCAAGACATAGGTACGGTTTCCGTGAAGAACTCCTGGTGACCCACCTGAAATAGAAGCTGCATGGCGACCAGTTTCGACACCGTCTCCCGCTGCTTCAAGACCAATTAATCGTACGGATGGATCTGAGATAAATCGATGGAAAATTCCGATTGCATTGGAGCCACCACCTACACAGGCGAGCACAGCGTCTGGAAGGCGACCGGTGAGAGCAAGAACTTGTTCGCGTGATTCTTCGCCGATAATTTTATGAAAGTCACGGACCATAGATGGGAATGGATGTGGTCCTGCAACAGTACCCAATAAGTAATGTGTAGTTTCAACGTTTGTTACCCAATCGCGCATCGCCTCATTAATGGCATCTTTCAAAGTGCGCGAGCCAGAGGTGACTGGAATGACTTCTGCGCCAAGTAATTTCATTCGCGCGACGTTCAGTGATTGGCGTTTTGTATCTTCTTCGCCCATATAGACAACGCATTCAAGTCCCATGAGCGCTGCCGCTGTTGCTGATGCAACACCGTGCTGACCTGCGCCAGTTTCAGCGATGATGCGCTTCTTTCCCATTCGCTTGGTAAGAAGTGCTTGTCCCAAAACATTATTGATCTTGTGGCTACCTGTGTGATTAAGATCTTCGCGCTTGAGAATAATGCGCGCACCACCTGCATGCTCTGCAAATCGCTTCGCTTCGGTGATGATGCTCGGGCGACCTGTATAGGTGCGATGTAGTTCTGCTAACTCGGCGATAAAAGTGGGATCTGTCTGCGCCTTAATACGTGCAGCATCGAGTTCTTCGAGGGCGCCAATGAGAGCTTCCGGAACAAAGCGACCACCATAAGGGCCAAAGTGGCCAGCAAGATCCTCGACAGTTGTCATGGCGAAAGCCTACCCGCGACCTAGTAATTCGCGCATGGCGGAAATTGGATTACCAGATTTTACGAGGGCTTCACCTACGAGAATTGTTGTAGCGCCCGCGCTCTGAGCAAGCTCGACATCGGCCCGAGAAGAGATTCCAGATTCAGCGACGCGAATCACAGATGTTGGTATTCGAGGAATGAGATCGCTGAAAGCAGCACTGTCGACATCAAGGGTCTTGAGGTTACGTGAGTTAACTCCGATGATGCGTGGCTCAATCTCCATCGCACTTTCAAGTTCTTGTGCCGTATGAATCTCGATCAGGGATGCCATACCGAGTTCGGTGGCAAGATCGTAAAAATCTCTGAGTTGGTGCTTGGAAAGTGCGGCAACAATAAGCAAGACGATATCTGCACCATGCGCACGTGCTTCAAGAAATTGATATTCATCGACCATAAAATCTTTACGGAGCACAGGAATTGTAACTCGTTTGCGAACTGCATCAAGATCTTCGAGCGACCCACCAAATCGCCGTCTCTCAGTAAGAACGCTGACAGCTGCAGCTCCTGCTTCTTCATATTGCTCGGCAAGGGAGGCTGGATCTGCAATCGGTGCAAGGGAACCCTTACTAGGTGATGAACGCTTTACCTCGGCGATTACATTCATTTCATTGCGTAGAAGGAATTGATGTGCATCAAGTGCCGGAGCGATATCTTCGATTCGCTGATGAATCTGAGCAAGTGGAAGTCTGCGGGCTGCTAAATCTTCGCGCACTCCTTCGATGATGGAGTCCAGAACGCTCATTTAGCATCCTCAGTTGGGTCTATTCCTTTATCGAGTGAATTCCAGGTCGAAAGCTTTCTCGGTGCTCGTTCGTAGCGAGTTGAGAGTCTTACCTTGCGGCTGATCGAAATCGCAAGCACGCCAATTAAAATAAGTGAGAATGCAAGTTTAAACATTAGCGTCGCTGCAATTCATTAGCGGCTGTGATTGAGCCAAGGACGGCCGCTGCCTTATTGAGAGTCTCTTCATTCTCGGATGCAGGATCTGAGTCTGCAACAAGGCCAGCACCTGCTTGCACATATGCGGTTCCTTTATGGAGAAGAGCGGTTCTAATTGCAATACAGGTATCGATATTTCCGGTGAAATCAAAGTACCCGATAGCACCACCGTAGAGTCCTCGACGCGTTGGTTCGAGAGTCTCGATGATCTCCATTGCTCGTGGCTTAGGTGCTCCAGATAGTGTGCCAGCAGGAAAGACAGAGAAGAGCGCATCAATAGGTGTTGAATTCTTCGAAAGTTTTCCGATAACTGTTGAAACAATATGCATCACATGTGAATATCGTTCGATATGCATGAAATCGATAACTTCAACGCTTCCTGGTGCACATACTCGCCCCAAATCATTGCGACCAAGATCGACCAGCATCAAGTGCTCGGCGCGCTCTTTGGGATCTGCCAGTAGCTCTTCACCTAAGCGAATATCTTCTTCAACGGAGGCAGAACGTCTGCGAGTTCCTGCAATCGGATGAACCATCACTTCAGTTCCCGTCACCTTCACAAGTGCTTCAGGGCTTGAACCCACAACTTCAATTCCATCTTCAAATCTAAAGAGATACATATAAGGGCTTGGGTTATTAAGACGCAGCATGCGATAGACATCGAGTGCATCAGCAGTACACGGCATAGAAAATCTCTGCGATAGCACTATTTGGAATGCTTCTCCAGCACGGATTTCCTCTTTAGCGATTTCAACTTTGGAGATAAATTCGCTTTCAGTCATATTGCGTTCAAATTCAGGGGTGCGCTTTGCAGGAATCTGGGAGACGTCGCCTGCAAGTGGAGTAAGAAGCTCTGCCTGCATGCGATCGAGTCGTGAAACTGCATCTGCATAGGATTCATCAATACGTTCATCTGAACCATCCCAGTTAATTGCATTAGCAATGAGCGTGATTGTTCCTTCGCTGTGATCCATGACTGCTAGGTCGCTAGTCAACATAAATGCAATTTCAGGCAGTTCGATATCTTTCTTAGCAAGCGTCGGAAGCTTTTCAAGTCTGCGCACCGAGTCATAGCCCATATAGCCAACGAGACCACCAGTAAGCGTTGGAAGACCTGCAATCTTTGGTGATTTCAAATGTGCAACAGTCTTGCGTAGCGCATCAAGTGGATTCATGCCTTGCGGTACGCCCGCAGGAGGTTTTCCAATCCATACTGCAACACCATCTTTTTCGGTCAACGTTGTTTGGCTGTGGGCGCCGATAAATGAATAGCGAGACCAGACTCCCCCATGCTCGGCAGACTCCAAAAGAAATGTTCCGGGTAAATTCTTAGCAAGTTTCTTATAGACATTGAGAGGGGTTTCGCCATCGGCGAGAAGCTTGCGATAGACAGGGATGACATTGTGAGTCTTCGCGAATTCGCGAAATTCTTCTAGCTTCACTTCTGTAACTCAATATTTCTGTGGAAGCAGCTGCGATCGCCTGTATGACATGCAGCGCCAATTTGTTCAACTTTTACAAGAAGTGCATCTCCATCGCAATCGATAGCTATTGACTGAACAATTTGAAAATGGCCAGATGTAGCGCCTTTCTCCCAGAGTTCGTTACGACTGCGGGACCAGTACGTTGCCTTTCCGGTTTCAAGAGTGGCAGCAAGTGATTGTGCATTCATATAGGCAAGCATGAGGACTTCACCGGTCTCTGAATCCTGTGCAATAGCTGGAATAAGTGAAGCGGGATCTTTGAGGAGCGCAGCAATATCTGGTGTTAGCTCTGTGCTCATGGACATATTCTGCCCTACGCCATGTGGGCGTTGCGCACTGAATAATTATGGCTGGAAAGGTATTTCTTCACATCACCTATGCGATGTACGCCAAAGTGGAAGACGCTGGCGGCCAATAACGCATCTGCTCCGGCATCGAGAGCGGCGGCAAAATCTTCGAGAGATCCAGCGCCACCGCTTGCAATGAGAGGAACGCGAGATACAGCTCTTACGGCTGTAATCATTCCAATGTCATAGCCTGCGCGAGTTCCATCTGCATCCATCGAGTTGAGAAGAATTTCGCCGACTCCTAGTGCGCAAGCTTTCTCTACCCACGCAAGTGCATCAACGCCAGCGCTTTCGCGTCCACCATGTGTGGTCACTTCAAATCCAGAATCTGTACGTGCACGCCGCGCATCTACTGATAGGACAAGAACTTGTGAACCAAATCGATCGGCAATCTCTGCAATTAATTCAGGTCGAGCAAGTGCTGCTGTATTAATTGATACTTTATCTGCGCCAGCACGGAGTAATCGATTCACATCATCGACAGTGCGAATTCCCCCACCAACAGTTAAAGGGATAAAAACTTGCTCAGCTGTCTTGCGAACTACATCAAGTGTTGTCTCACGACCTGCAACACTTGCCGAGATATCGAGAAAGGTAAGTTCGTCTGCACCTTCGAGGCCATAGAGAGATGCCATTTCGACTGGATCACCAGCATCGATAAGATCTGTGAAATTGACGCCTTTTACAACTCGACCATCGGTTACATCGAGGCACGGAATGATGCGAATAGATAGGCTCATCGTCGCGTGAGTTCTAGCGCTTCTTGCAGAGTAAATGCTCCGGCATAGAGGGCCTTGCCAACTATTGCACCTTCAACACCTGCGCTATTGAGTGCAGAGAGCGCAGCAATATCTGCAAGAGATGAGATTCCACCGGATGCAATAACTGGTTTACGCGTTACAGCGCAAACCTCTCTAAGAAGTTCAAGGTTGGGGCCTTGTAGGGTTCCATCTTTTGTTACATCAGTCACGACATAACGAGCACAACCATCTTTCTCAAGGCGCTCGATGGTTTCAAAGAGATCGCCTCCTTCTTGAGTCCAACCTCGCGCTGCCAATACATGTCCACGAACATCAAGACCAACGGCAATACGGTCGCCGAATTCGCCAATAATCTTCGCTGTCCATTCGGGATTTTCAAGGGCGGCAGTTCCAAGATTGATGCGACGACAACCTGTTGCAAGTGCGCGGCTCAGTGATTCGTCATCGCGGATTCCACCAGAGAGCTCCACCTTGATATCGAGCTTGCCCACTACTTCAGCAAGTAAGGCGCTATTTTCACCACGACCGAATGCAGCATCGAGATCGACAAGGTGAAGCCACTCGGCTCCTGCTGCTTGGAATTCAAGGGCGACTTCAAGTGGATTGCCGTAGGCAGTCTC
>JBAWXP010000009.1:0-17997 GCA_037143995.1 Actinomycetota bacterium | reverse complement strand
CCTGGACCCTGGGCTTCAAAGGCCCATGTGCTAGCCACTACACAATGGCGGAACCTATATTCTCCCTTATATTCGGTAGTGCTCGCGACCACTAAACTCGCTTCACTATGCAGAACAATCGAGATGAAGTAGACCGCCTCATAGCGGCCTGGAAGCGAGAGCGCCCAGATCTCGACCTCTCTCCCCTTTCGGTCCTCAGTCGCATTACCCGCATTGCGCGCCATCTCGATATTGCACGGCGCGATGCATTCGGTGATCTTGAAAATTGGGGCTTCGATGTTCTGGCAGCACTTCGTCGCGCAGGTGCGCCACATCAACTATCTCCAGGTCAATTGATGCAAGAGACGATGGTTACCAGCGGAACAATGACCAATCGCTTAGATCGACTTGAAGAGTTAGATCTGATCACTCGCGAACAAGATCCTGATGATGGGCGCGGTTCACTTGTCACTCTCACAAAGGCTGGAATCCGTGCAGTCGATTCAGCGCTGGAAGATTTGCTAGACAATGAGAGAAAGCTACTCAAAGCTCTAGCAGCAAAAGATCGCGATACTTTGGCTGAACTACTGAGCACACTTGTTACTGAATTCGACGAAAATTAATTAAATAACCCAGACTAAATAACCTTGGCACCGTGCACAGGACCATATGCGCGTGCAACGCTTCCAACAACCCCGCTGGCGGTAAGCGCCACGGCTAAATCAAGGCCAGCATCTTCATCAGCAACTAAGAATGCAACTGTTGGACCTGAACCCGAAACGATTGCGCCGAGGGCTCCGTAATCACGGCCAACTTCAAGTACCAGGCTGAGTGCCGGACGCAGAGAACATGCGGCGTTCTGAAGATCATTTGTGAGTGCGCGACCTACGGATTCGGCATCTGCTGCAAGTAGTGATTGCATCAGCGCATCCGAGACTTGTGGCGCTGCGATATCGAGTTCTGCGCGCATACGATCGCATTCGGTATAGACAGCAGGTGTTGATAAACCAACGCTAGAGAGAGCCAATACCCATTGATACGTTCCACGGGAAAGTGCTGCAGTAAGTTGATCGCCACGACCTTGTCCGATTGCAGTTCCACCTGAAATCATAAACGGAACATCGCTACCGAGTTCTGAACCCAGTGCATGAAGCTCTTCGCGTGACATTTCTAGTTGGAAGAGTGAATCCATCGCGACTAAGGTCCCTGCAGCATCTGCACTTCCGCCAGCCATGCCACCTGCAACAGGAATCGATTTCTTTATCTCAATATGTACATCTGCTGCAAAATCGAATTTTTCGCCAACTAATTGTGCAGCTTTGACTGCAAGGTTGGAGTGATCTTCGGGAACGCCATGTGTGTGCTCTCCTGTAACAGAGATCGTGACGCCACTGCCAGGATTGGATTTAGAGACGGTAATGTCATCGAATATTGAGATTGCTTGAAAGACCGAGACGAGATTGTGATATCCATCAGCTTCGCGTGGTCCTACAGATAATTGCAGATTAACTTTCGCGGGTACGCGAACTGTTACTGAACCAGCCGACTTTGAAGTGGGAGCCACGTTATGACTCTACCCTTGATTAGCAATTGCGCAGAAGGCAGAGATATCTAAAGCTTCTCCACGAAGTGTCGGGTCGATGCCCGCGGCTTGTAATGTGGCTTCAGCCGCAGCTGATCCGCCATACATCGATGACAGAGCAGAGCGCAACATCTTGCGTCGTTGGGCAAACGCGAGATCGATGATGGCAAATACCTTCTTACGAAGTTCTTCATCTCCCGGTGTTGCACGTCGCGTAAATCCAACTAGCTTGGAATCTACATTGGGTTGTGGCCAGAAGATATTGCGCGATACAGATCCTGCACCTGTGACATCAGCCCACCAGGCAGCTTTCACACTTGGTATTCCATACTCTTTTGAATTTGGTTTTGCGGCGAGTCGATCTGCAACTTCCGCTTGCACCATTACTACGCCACTTCGTAGCGAAGGAAGAATCTCAAGCAGGTGAAGAAATACCGGAACCGAGACGTTATAAGGCAAGTTAGCGATGAGAACTGTTGGTGCTACAGGAAGATCCTTCAGTGTGAGCGCATCATGATTGATCACTGTCAAAATATCTGCACGCTCTGAGTGCTTTGCCGCTGTAATAGGTAGTTGATTCGCAAGACGAGCATCAATCTCTACTGCGACAACAGCTTGTGCTTCTTCCAGCATTGCCAGAGTGAGTGAGCCAAGACCTGGGCCAATTTCAAGTGCGATATCTGTCGATGTAAGTCCTGCAATGCGAACAATCTTTCGACAGACGTTGCCATCGTGAACAAAGTTCTGTCCTAACGATTTAGATGGTTTGAGATCGAGAGATGCTGCAAGCTCGCGTATTTCAGCAGCGCCGAGCAAGCTCATACAAAGGACCCGAAGATGCGTTCAGCATTTACCGATAGTGCTGTAGCAAGCTCTGCCACATCTTCGCTACGTTCGGCAGCCATTGCCCGCACGATATTGGCAATTTGGGCTGGAGTATTCAGCGCTCCACGATGAGGCATCGGTGCTAAAAATGGTGAATCGGTCTCGACCAAAAGCTGATCGTGTGGAACAAGTTTGACCGCATCTCGCAGCGCTGGTGCATTTTTAAATGTCATTGTTCCAGCAAATGACAAGATGTATCCGCGATCGATGCATATTTTTGCCATCTCAACATCTCCTGAAAAACAATGAAAGACGGTCTTTTCAGGTGCACCGACTTCAAGCAAGATCGATAGAACATCATCATGTGAATCGCGATCGTGGATAACGAGCGCCTTATTGGTGCGCTTTGCTAAATCGATATGCCATTTGAAAGATTCTTGTTGGCGCTTTCGAAGCGCAGGTTCAGTGCGGAAATAATCAAGGCCGGTTTCACCGATTGCACGTACGCGTGATTCTTGCGCAAGCTTCTCAATGATCTTCCAATCTGCTTCCAGGTCAGCAACTATCGGTGCCTCATTGGGGTGCAGCGCAACTGCTGCAAGCACTCGACCGGGAAAGGCGTTAGCCATCTCAACGCACCATTGTGATTGTTCTGCTGAATAACCAACCTGCACTATGCGATCGACATTAACTGACTGTGCATCATCGAGAACTTGACGCACTGCATCTGAATCTGGAGCTTCATTGGTAACGATTTCAATATGCGCATGCGCATCTACTGTAGGAACAGGAAGTGGTTCAGGCAGCGGAGCCGGTTGACGATCAATATCGCGATTGTGGCGATCGGCCATAAGAAAATTACTCTTTAACTTCTAACCGCGGGAATAAGACCGGAGTCTTTGTCACGGTTGCACCTTGAGGCAACTGACCCCAGGTAGCAACCTGAGAGATTTCTTGTCTGCCTATTTCACCGAGAGTTGCCTTTGCACCAAGTGACTCCCACAAGATTTCAGTTGTTGCAGGCATGACTGGGTGAAGTAAGACGGCAAGTGCGCGTAGTGATTCAGCAGTGTTATAGAGAACATCTTCAAGGAGTGCTTGGTTAGCTGGATCTTTAGCAAGGATCCATGGTTCTTTGATGGTGACAAAGCCATTGACCTGCTTGCAGTAATCCATCACAGCATTGATTCCGCCCTGAAAATCAAGTGCAACCATTGCAGCGTCTGCCTTTTCGACAGTTGCCTGAAGGGAGGCAGATAGTTCAGCATCTTTTGCAACCGCTGGAATTTTTCCACCACAGTACTTTTCAATCATCGCAGCAAGGCGCGATGCCAGGTTTCCAAAATCATTAGCAAGCTCAGATGTATAACGAGCGCTCATATCTTCCCAAGAGAAAGATCCATCACTACCGAATGGAATCGCGCGCAAGAAGTAATAGCGGAATGCATCGACACCAAAGTGGTCGGTGATATCCGATGGTGCAATACCAGTTAGCTTTGACTTGGACATCTTCTCGCCGCCGACGAGCAACCAACCGTGTGCAAATACTTTCTTAGGGATATCAATGCCTGCAGCCATCAACATCGCAGGCCAGATGACAGCATGGAATCGCAAGATATCTTTTCCGACCAGGTGTACATCTGCTGGCCATGTGGCCGCAAACTTCTTGCCACCTTCAGAATCCGGAGCATCGGTAAGCCCTACTGCTGTTGCATAATTGAGCAGCGCATCGAACCAGACATAGACAACTTGGTCTGTATCCCACGGAACTGGAATACCCCAGTCAAATGTTGAGCGAGAGATAGAAAGATCCGAGACTCCACCTTCAAGGAATGCAACAACTTCATTGCGCGCACTTTCTGGTTGGCAAGCTTCAGGATTATTCTTGTAATGATCAAGGAGTGGCTGTGTGAATTCAGAGAGTTTAAAGAACCAGTTATTTTCATTGACGAGCTCAACTGGCTTGCTGTGAATGGGGCAGAGTTTTTCTCCATCTGCATCAATGAGATCGCCAGGTAATTTAAATTCTTCGCAACCAACGCAGTATGGGCCTTCATATTTACCTGCATAGATATGGCCAGAATCCTTGAGTGACTGCAGGAACTTCTGAACACGTTCTGTATGCCGTGGTTCAGTGGTGCGAATAAAATCATCGTTTGCAATGTTGAGCGCTTTCCAATTAGGTTTCCACGCTTCTGCGACTAACTTATCGACCCATGCTTGTGGCGCCACACTATTTTGTTCTGCAGTGCGCATGACTTTCTGACCATGTTCGTCTGTGCCCGTGAGGAACCAGACTGATTCTCCACGCTGGCGATGCCAACGAGTAAGAACATCGCCGGCAACTGTTGTATATGCATGGCCAATATGCGGCGCATCATTTACATAGTAAATCGGCGTAGTCAGGTAGAAAGACTTCATCTGCTCATCTTATTCGCATCGACTACCGCTGCATAAACGATCTTCTTGGGAAGGTCGAATTCATCGGCCACAGTGGCGATTGCGCCTTTGCGGTCCATGCCAGCTGCTTCATATTCACGAACACGGGCCACTGCATCATCTGCAGTCTTGATTTCAGAGCCTTCTGCAACTCCTGCAAATACAAGTGTTATTTCTCCAAGAATTTCGCGGCTTTGCGCCCATCTAATTAATTCTGAGATAGTGCCACGAATTGTTTCTTCATAAGTCTTGGTCATCTCGCGACAGATTGCAGCTTTACGATCCTCGCCAAATATTGCAGCAGCATCCTGCAGAGCTTCGAGTAAGCGATGAGGGGCTTCAAAGATCACCATAGTGCGCTCTTCAAAACGTAACTTTTCGTAGAAAGCGCGGCGCGCACCTTGTGCACGTGGGGCAAATCCTTCAAAGGTAAATCGATCTGTCGGTAGTCCAGAAAGTGCAATTGCCATTGTGGGTGCGCTCGGTCCTGGAATGACAATTGTGGGTAAATTCTCAGCGATTGCATCGCGCATCAATCGAAAGCCAGGATCACTAATAGTTGGCATTCCGGCATCAGTGACAACCAGAACTTCTTTGCCTTCACGAAGTAGAGTCAATATTTCTTGAGTGCGATCTGTCTCGTTGCCTTCGAAGAAGGAGATGATGCGCGCCGTAAATGTGGCCCCGAGATCTGAAGCTAATCTGTGAAATCTGCGTGAATCTTCAGCCGCAATAATATCTGCTGATGCAATTGCATCTTTGAGCCGCTGGCTCGCATCAAGCGGGTTCCCCAGTGGAGTCGCTGCAAGAACTAGGGCCATAAGCGAATCCTCCCATATTCTTTACGTATGTTTGCAGCGATTGCTCCGGTAGTCATCGCACTCATCTCATTCTTGCTTCGAGTAGTTCATCTTGGGCGCATCAATACTTTTATCTTTGATGAGCTCTACTACGTCGATGGTGCTCGTGATCTTCTTACATATGGTGTCGAGGTATCAGGGGCAAAGCCAGAGTTTGTTGTCCATCCTCCACTTGGAAAATGGCTGATCGGATTAGGAATCAAAGTATTTGGAGATAGTGGTTTTGGATGGCGCATTACATCTGCACTCGTTGGATCGCTGATGATTCTTCTAGTTGCGCGCATTGCCCATCGCCTCTTTAGAAACACCTTCCTTACGGCTCTCGCAAGTGCACTGATGGCACTCGATGGTTTAGCTCTTGTGCATTCTCGTACAGCGCTTCTGGATAACTTCTTAGCTTTCTTCATTCTTCTTGCAACATATCTCTTTCTTACTCGTAGATATTGGTGGACTGGAATTGCACTCGGTTGCGCCATGGCTACAAAATGGAGCGCGCTCTACTTTCTCATTGCATTTGGTGCAATCGGTCTATATCGCGCGTTTACTCATCACAGCGGTCGAGCTCTCATAAAACCAACCCTGCAGCGCATTGCTCAATTTGGATTGATTCCGCTAGGTGTCTATCTCTCGTCATGGGTTGGCTGGTTCACAAGTAATCGTGGCTGGGATCGACAGTACTCATCAAATGTATTTACATCATTTATCTACTATCACCAACAAATGTTGGAATTTCATACAGGTCTAGTGCAACGACATTCGTATCAGGCAAACCCATGGAGTTGGTTAATCATGGCTCGTCCAACATCGTTCTACTACGAAACTCCACAAGGTTGCGGTTCGCAAAGTTGCTCACAAGAAATACTTGCATTGGGGACGCCCATTTTATGGTGGCTCGGAACCATTGCAGTTATTACCGTCATTGGCTTATGGATACGTAGTATCGCCGTGAGAAGAATTGATCCTGCGCTCTCATTAATTGTCACAGGAATGGCTGCTGGATATCTGCCATGGTTCTTCTTCCAACGTCGCACAGTATTTTCATTTTACGCAATTGTTTTCGAGCCTTTTCTGATACTCGCTCTTGTCTATTGCGCCAGATCAATAATGAGTAGTTATGGAAAGACAGGTGAGATCGTAGTTATTTCACTACTTGTATTGATAGCGGTGAACTTCATCTACTTCTTGCCGCTCTATGTGGGCGACCTAATTACCTACGATGCCTGGCATGCCAGGATGTGGTTTACCAATTGGATTTAAGGCTATTCGTTTACTGCTCTGATTTCACGCAGTCTTTCAACAGCTTCATCTGCTAGCTGTTGATCAAATACTTCATCACGTGATGGAGCTGCTGCTGCAAGTGCTTCTCGCTCAATACGTTGTTGTTCTTCAGACCACTTACCAGGTTCAGTCAGATCAATGATGCGCTTAGAGGCAACGGCCTTAGGTGCGTTGACATACGTAGGTACCGGAATCTCATTTGGTTGCCATTCAGCACGTGATTGAGCCGTTCCTTTTGGAAGAATAGTGACGCCCGTGAGTTCGCGTTCTGAAAGTGGAACCCAGTGATCTTGATTTACTGCAATGTGGGAATGAGATTTTGATGTAACTACATCAGCCAAGTTGGTATGTGAAATACCTTCCGTTGTGCGGTGCAACTGATCAACGCGACGGCGCTGGATACGTTCGCCATTTACCTGTCGGCGTACATGTGCAATATAAATAACTCCTGCAGTCACAGGAATAGCGATTGCGATATATGAGAATGTTTGCATTGCCGCACCTACCGTTGTGAGAATGAGAGAGGTAAAAATAAGAGTGACGATGATTCTGCGTCGCATCAGTTGTTGAGCTACACGACCTGCGCGATCAACGTCGGTATAAATTGGACCGCTACCGATGAGCGCTCCTGGCGTTGAACTTGCAACAACACGAAGTGCGCTCTTGTAACGTTCGACGCTCTTTCCAGAAAATTCATTTTTATTATGCACCCAGCGAGGCAGGAAGTAGGCAACCCACATCCCGATAATTGCTAGATAAATGATTCCTGAAGCCATGGTGGGTAAAGGTTAGAGGGGTGCCACCGCAACCCTGTGGATTTCAAGGGGGGTTTACTGAATTAATTCATTGTTCTTAACGAAGCAGATGTGATCTCTCCACGCTCCATCAATATGCAGAAACGCTTTGCGCTGGCCCTCCATGACAAATCCTGCTTTCTCAGCAACTCTGCAGGATGCAGCATTTTCTGGGCGCACATTGATTTCAATGCGATGAAGACCTAATTCAGCAAAGCCAAAGCCAGATACCAACTTCACCGCTTGGGTAGTCAAGCCCTTATTAGCAAAGTTGCGGTCTATCCAATATCCAATATGTGCACCTCGAAGTGCGCCATACATAACTCCACCCATCGTTACCTGGCCGACCATATTTGCTCCACTCCATATGAGGAATGAATATGAGCGGCCCGCTCTTGCCTCGTGATTGAGCAACCGAACCATCTGATAAAAAGTTGGGCGCTCAGTCTGATTCTCTAGTGCGGGTGAACCAAATGGGATTACAGGAAGCGTTGCCTCCCACGGAGTGAGCCACTCTTTATTTTCAGCTCGTACCTGATTCCACCGTGCGCGATCTCGAAACCGTGCGGGGCGAAGAGTTATCTCATCGCTTTGCAAGACGACGGGCCAGGTATCCATACCTAACTATTACAGGTATCGACGTTCGAGAACAACAACAGTTACCTGCGCACCAGCCGAAAGATTGGTCTCGCCTTCAGGTACTGCGATAAATGAGTTGGCATCAGAGAGCGTTGCCTGTTCATCTTGGGATGCAAGCGGAAGTACTGATTTTCCATCTTCACTCAAGATTGCGCGAACGTACGAGCGATCGCCACCTGATGATGTCAGGGCCTTTTCAAGCTTTGCCTTAACCGATGGCCTATGAATATTTGCAGTCCCTAACATGGTGCGAATCATGGGGCGGACAAGAAGTTCGAAGGAGATATATGCGGCGATGGGATCTCCGGGAAGAGTTATGACAGGGGTCTTATCCGGACCGATGACTCCATAGTTATGGCGGCCACTTGATTCAATGGCGATTTCAACAGTTGTTATCTCGCCTATCTTTTCGAGTGTGCGAGTAATGAGATCGAAGGAATCATCGTTACGTTCGCCGCTGATGATAATGAGATCTGCGCGAACAAGTTGATCTTCAATCACGCTCTGCAATTGTGATTCATCATCCGGAATTGAATGCACGCGATAAGCAACGGCGCCAACTTCGCGAACTGCTGTGGTCAAAAGCCAAGAATTGGTCTCATACTCTTCATCTTGCTTAAGAGGTACTCCGGGTTCGACAAGATCAGGACCTGCTGAAATAACTACAACGCGTGGGTGTGGACGCGTTGGCAGATGGTCGAGTCCGATAGATGCAGCAAGACCTATTTGAGTAGAACGAATTCGACTGCCAGCTTTCATGACGAGTCGCTCGCCTGCAAAGATATCCTCAGCCAAGGTTGCATCATGCGCATCAAGAAGTGGCATATCGAATGGTTCGAGCGGGCGGCATAGCTCTAAGAGTGAGGTGAGTACTTCATCTACGCGCACACGTTCTGACATAATCACTAACCTTACTTCCAGACGAGTTACTTCTAGGGGATTTACATGGGTATCAGCGAAGAAAAGAGTTCACTTCGCACTCGCTACCGCCGAGAACGTAATGAACGTTACATCGAACATAGCTTTGAGTATCTCGCCACCTCACCAGAATTTCTCAACTCAAAAGTCATCGCAAGTTACATGTCCTACGGGGATGAACCCGATACACGTCAACTCAATCTTGAATTAATCAAAACTTGCAAGACACTTTTACTTCCGCGCATCAACGGCGATAATCTCGAATGGGTTCAATGGAACGGTGACGAAAGTCAATTGCAACAGAAGAAAAAGATCAGCGAACCAAGTGGACCTGCATTTACCAACCTTGCAGCTATTGAAGTCATTATTGTTCCTGCACTTCGTATAGATAGAAGTGGATATCGATTAGGACAAGGTGGTGGCTTCTACGATCGCGCACTGCCTCACCTTGCTGCATGGAGTATTGGACTTATTCACCCAGATGAGATTTCAGGTGAAGATCTACCTCGCGAGCCGTGGGATATTCCATTACATGCAGCTGCAACACCAGATTTGGTGCTTCGCTTCAACTCTTAATTACGGAAGATTGCGCGCAATCACAATACGTTGAATTTGATTGGTGCCTTCGTAAATCTGTGTCAGCTTTGCATCACGCATCATTCGCTCAACTGGATAATCAGATACATAGCCATAACCACCAAGAATTTGCACAGCATCTGTAGTTACCTTCATCGCAACATCTGTGGCATATGTCTTACTTACAGCTGAGAAGAATTTCAGATCTTTATCGCCTCGTTCGCTCTTTGCCGCTGCTGCATAGGTAATCTGTCGAGCAGTTTCAACAGCAATTGCCATATCTGCCAACATAAATTGCACACCCTGGAAATCAAAGATCTCTTTACCAAACTGTTTGCGCTCGTGTGCATATTTCTTGGCGGTATCGAGCGCACCTTGTGCAAGGCCAAGAGCTTGCGCCGCAATGGTGATGCGCGTGTGATCGAGAGTATCCATGGCAAGTGCGAAACCTTTTCCAACCTCACTGATGCGACGGTCATCTCCTACGGTGACGTTATCGAAATACACCTCGCGGGTTGGTGAACCTCGAAAGCCCATCTTCTTCTCTGGTGCGCCAAAGGAGACGCCAGAGTCAGATTTTTCAATCACAAAAGCTGTAATGCCTTTAGAACCGAGTGATGGATCTGTTTGAGCAATGACTGTGTAGAACTCAGATTCTCCAGCGTTGGAGATCCACTTCTTGCTGCCATTGATAACCCAACTATCGCCTTTACGTTCTGCCTTTGTCTTAAGAGCTGAAGCATCGGAGCCAGCTTCAGATTCAGATAAGCAATAGGAGAAGCCTTTGCCCTTCGCAAGTGGGCGAAGCCAACGCTCTTTCTGTTCTGCGCTGCCACTTAATATCAATGGAAGTGAACCCAATTTATTTACTGCTGGGATAAGTGATGATGAACCACAGACACGTGCGACTTCTTCAATGATGATGCATGTTGCTAGTGCGTCAGCACCATCGCCACCAAATTCTGTTGGAACATGTGCTGCAAAGAGCCCTGCTTTAACCAGAGCGTTATGAGCTTCTTGCGGATAGCGATGATCTTCATCGACTGGATGTGCATGTGGTGCTATTTCATTTTCGGAAAGTGAGCGAACGCTGTCGCGAAGGTCGTTGTATTCAGATGGAAGAGTAAAGATATCTTCGAGGCTCATTCTGAATTATTCCTTTGGTCTCGCTGGTTCAACTGGTTGAGATAATTATTGTATTGCGCCAAATCATCTGGTTCACCCATCGCGGCCATGCGTGCCTCATTGCGATCGATGCGCTTTGCTTCACGGCTGTCATCACGCATCCATTGAATAAAGGTGGCAATCAAAGCCAGAATAATTGGGACCTCGCCCATTGCCCATGCGATAGATCCGGCTGCATGTTGGTCTGCAAGTAAGTCGCCAAGCCATGGAGTTTTCAGAGATCCGTAAAAACCACCATCAATCAGAGTTGTTGTTGCAAGTAGCGCGATTGCAAAGAAGGCATGAATGCTCATTGCTGCAAAGAGAATGACGATACGGACAAGGTGCGGCACTTTGCGAGGGTTGGGATCAATGCCAATGATGACGTGGAAAAAGAGAAATCCTGCAAGGAGAAAATGAATATTCATAAAGAAATGGCCGGCGTGCGATTGCATCAAATTACCAAAGAGATTGGTGAAGTAAAGAACAAAGAGTGAGCCATCAAAGAGCGCTAGCGCTGTGAGCGGGTTAGTTAAAATTATCGAGTAACGTGAGTGAAGGACTGCAATCAGAGTTCCTCTCACGCCGCGTTCGCCATCAGTACGACCTTGAGGAAGTGTGCGAAGCGCCAAAGTTATAGGTGCTCCAAGTACCAACCCAATCGGTGCAACCATGCCTAAGACCATATGAGCAACCATGTGATACTCAAATGAGAAGAGCGCATAGACGCCAAGCCCACCACTAGTTGCAAAATCAATTGCTGCGATGCCACAAGCAAATGCGATGGTTCGACCTACTGGCCATACATCACCACGCTTCTTTAAAATTGAAACTCCTTTTACATAGAGAGCAACGAGAGTAATAAGAATTGCAATCATGAGCGCATCTGGGTTATAGAGAAGGAGTAACCTCGAAAGATTTGGTGCAGCTGGTGTTGTAAGGCCTACAACGCTTAGGGCGGCGTTGAATGGTTGGCTCTTTCCAGCAGGTGGCTGCGTTGTAGAGAGCCAACTTCCTAAGACAGTGACAAGACCCATAATTAAAGCTTCAATAAAAATTATTCGTGAAAGCAGACTCCATCCAGTTTTATCACCAGCCTGCAAGGCTCTGCGATTGCGATATCCCAAGAAAATAAGTACTGCCGTCAAAATCACCTTTGCGATCACAATTTGCGCATACAGAGTTGTCCACGCAGATGTGAAATTTAGTCTTGCCCAAGCATTTGCAATACCACTTGCTACCACTGCAATTGCAGCCCACAGCGCTAATTGACTAAAGCGAGGAAGTGCGACGCGGCGATCTGACTCATCAAGAACAACAATTGCAAATATTCCACCGACCCACAGTGACAAGGCCACCACATGGACTACGAGTGAACCAATTGCTAAAGCATGTGATCCACCTGAAGCGCTATGGCTTTGAAAAACTGGAGCGATAAGGGCGGCAAGTGAAAGTACAAGCAAGATCACGCTCGGTAATACTGAACGTACAAATGTCAGTGTTACCAAGACGACTGCAATTGCCAACGTTTGAAATAGCATGAATTTGCCGAGATCAACTTGTGTCACAAAAGAACGAAGTGTTGTTGCATCAAGTGCAACGCTAAGCGTTGTCCCTAAGATATTTGCGAGCGTGAGAATGATCTGAAATGCGCTTGTCACAAGCCATAGCGCTGCGATGAATTGACCTGCACGTCGAAGTTTTAGAGCGCTCTGCTGCAACTTTCCTTTATCTTCAATAAGCAAGAAGGAGATTGCAAGCAAAATTCCGATGAGACTAAATGCGGCAAAGAAAGAGAGTGACTTGTTGAAAGTTCCGAGTGCGCTCAGAACTGGTGCAACATCAGTCAGATATCCTGACAGAGAGTTCATCGATCCCTATAGAGCTTTCTTGCATAGAGCGAGAGCGCGACAGTGACAACAATTGCTGCTACGAGTAAGCCAAGTACAAAAATTGTTGTTCCAAGATTGTTTCCTGAAGGAGTTGGCGCTGTAGTGGTCTGTGGCGCAGCAGTGGCAATCACAGTGGGTTCAGCAAAGTTGAATGTGAACGAACCAACAAAAGGCGCATCATTTTCGGCAAGCAATGAGTAGCGAACTGTGTAAACACCTGTCTTTACGAGTTGCTTCAAACCGATAACTGCATTGACACCATCGATAGTGAGCGCTCCATCATCGACGCGAACACCGGTGGGATCTGTCACGGTTACTTCGTTACCTGCATCGATCAGTGCGAGCTGTGTGGTGATTGTGATTGCACTCGGTGCGCTTTGAATCGTTGATCCAACCACGGGAGTTGTTGCAACGAGAGTGTTAGCCACTGCAGGAGAAATCCCGATAAGTAGCAGCCCCATGATCGCGACTGCAATCTGCCTGATTCTCATCATTTCCCCCGTGCTCAAATACCTACCGATTCGCACCTATCGTCTCACTTCTTTAGACTAAGGCAAAGAGAGAATCCGAGATACTTCAAGAGAAAGGTCACACTGTGCCTACATATCAATATGCATGTACCGCATGCGACCACGCTTTCGAGGCTTTCCAGTCCTTCTCAGAAAATCCACTGACTGAGTGCCCTGTTTGTAAGGGCGAAGTTCGTAAGGTGTATTCCAATGTTGGTGTTGTATTTAAGGGATCTGGTTTCTATAAGACAGATTCTGCAGTTAAACCTGCACCAGCTTCTGAATAAGAACTAGTCGTGATGAGGGGGTTTATCCCCTTTTATTTCTGCTTCACGCTTACGGTCTTCACTTTGGTCTTCACGAGGATCGCGTTCATCGTCAGTTGTTGCAGGAAACACATCACTCATGCGGGAACACCTGTTCTATCGATTCGAGACCGACAAAGTAATCCTACATACTTATCTCCATGTTCGAGAAACTTGGTCATCTTATGTATCGCCGCCGAAAGGCCGCAGTAAGCCTTTTTGTCATTGGAATCCTCGCAGCAGGCGGAGTTGGATCCTTAGTCTTCAATCGACTTGATTCAGGTGGATACTCAAATCCAAAGAGTGATTCATACAAGGTCTACAACTACATTCATGACACTCTCAAAATTGCAGACCCAACGATTGTTGTCGTTGTCGATGCTGGGGACTCAGATATCTCTGATCCTGCTGTTACTCAACGCGCACTTGCTCTTGAAGCCAAGATGGCAAAGGAGAGCGGTGTCAGCAAGACTCTTTCTTATTGGAGCTCAGGCGGAGAGCAAGCTTTTAAATCTAAGGATGGCAAAGCCGGTTACATACTTGTTTATAGCAAGGCTGATGCATTCTCTCCCGAGAGCGAAAAACTTGGTGCATTTTTCCAGAATCACTATGACGGCACGGTAGATGGATTCACTCTGTATTCGGGTGGAGTGGGAGTCGTAGGAAATGCAATCAACAAGAAGATTTCAAAGGATTTAGCGATTGCAGAAGCAATCTCCATTCCTGCAACATTTATCCTCTTGGTCTTTGTCTTTGGTGCCATGGTTGCTTCAGCAATGCCACTTGTTGTCGGGGTTGCAGCAATTCTTGGTGCTTTCTTTATTCTCTTTCTCTTCACACTCTTTACCGATGTCAGTATCTATGCGCTTAATCTGACAACAGGTATGGGCCTTGGACTCGGTATTGATTATGCACTCTTGATGGTCAACAGATTCCGCGAGGAGTTGCATCACGGTAAAGGTGTGGAAGATTCAATCATCACAACGTTAAAGACTGCTGGTAAAACGGTCTTCTACTCAGGTTTGACTGTTTTTGTTACCCTGCTATCACTGACCTTCTTCCCTCTCCCATTCCTTAAATCATTTGGCTATGCAGGAGTATCCGTTGTTGCACTTGCAGTTGCCGGTGCGCTCTTTGGACTTCCACCGATCTTGGCGATGGTTGGAAGCAAGGTTGATAAAGGCGTCGTTCGTAAATCTGCAATTACTCCTAAAGAAGATGGTCGTTGGGCACAAACGGCACGAATGGTGATGCGTCGACCTGTAGCAATCGTTGTCTTGGCACTTATTGTGCTTGGAATTTTTGCCGCACCACTGAAGAACATTGCATTCTCTCAAGGGGACTCACGTATTTTGCCAGCAAGTAATGCAGCTGCAATTGCAACTGCAGTTCAGGCAGAGCGCTTCTCTGGTCAAACAGGTAACCCTGTTGAAATTATTATTATGGGTGGTGCGGGTAAGGATGCAGAGATTGCTACATACTCAGCCAATCTCGCAAAGGTTGAGGGAATTGTTGCTGTAACCCCACCACAAACTTTTGGTCAGGATATCCGTCTCGTTGCCTATGAATCGATGCTCCCTCGCACACCTGATGCTCAGAAGATGATTCATGATATCCGTGATCTCAAATCTCCTGAAGGAACTTTGGTCGGAGGCGTTGCAGCTGATTACACAGATTCACAAGATGGAATCTCTTCCACTCTTCCTTGGGCACTTGGTTGGATTGCACTCAGCGTCTTTGTACTGATCTTTATCTTTACTGGATCAATCATCTTGCCAATTAAAGCCGTCTTGCTTAACGTGCTATCCCTTGCTGCAACTATGGGTGCTCTTACGTGGGTATTTATCGATGGACATATGCAGTGGCTCATTGGTTCTTTCACACTCACCGGAACGCTGGATACATCGATTGCTATTTTGATTGCTGTTGTTGTCTTTGGATTATCAATGGACTACGAACTCTTCTTGCTCTCACGCATTCGTGAAGAACATATGGCAGGTAAGAGCAATATCGAATCCGTTGCAACCGGGCTTCAACGTTCTGCTCGAATCATTACTGCCGCAGCTCTATTGCTTGCAGTGGTCTTCGCAGCCTTTATGACAAGTGGTGTTACGTCGATTAAATCAATGGGGTTTGGTGTTGCACTCGCAGTTATTCTTGATGCAACAATCGTTCGTGGCCTATTAGTTCCTGCTCTGATGCGCCTCTTCGGTGAGCGCAATTGGTGGGCGCCTAAATGGATGCAGCGATTTACAATTACTCACTAACTATCTTGCTCGATCTGCACAATCAATAGCAGGTGTATATAAAGCAGAGCTCTTCTCTGGCACCTTAGTCAGATTATTGATGACAAATGGCTGAAGTGTGTAAGTAATCTGCTTCTTAGGCGAGATTCGAATCTTTAGAATCCCAGTACTTCTATTCTCGATATTCGATGAGTAGAAGATGAAGTTGCCCATTGAGTATGCCACGAGCTTATTATTTTCAAGGGTGACCGGTTGCAAGGTATGTGTATGGCTTCCCAGAATGATGTCAGCACCGAGAGCGCCCCACTTCTTTGCACTGGATTTTTCAGAATCTCTTGGGCAGAAAGATCCTTCTTCTCCCCAGTGGGTCAGAATAATTAATACATCACTTGCCTTCTTCATAGCTGTGATTGCTTGCTCGGTTGAGTGTGTGTCATATCCGTTAGTGGTTCCGGCTTTTTCTAATTTAGCAATCGAGTCAGGGCCGCCATTAACTTTTGCTATACCTAGAATGCCAATCTTTAACCCTTTCACTTTATAGACCTCGCCCTGATATGCAAGGCCGCTATTGACACCACCACCAACATAGGAGATCCCTGCCTTTCTCAGGTTCTGCATAGTGTCAAGAAATCCTTGTAAGCCATAGTCATAACTGTGATTGTTGCCTACTGTCGTGACATTGAGCCCCACAGATTTGAGCGTCTGTAGAAATTCCACATTGGTCTTGAAGTTGTAATCCTTAACTTCCTTCTTGGTTTCATTCGTTACCGCTGTTTCAAGATTAAATAGATTGAGATTACCATCGGCAAAATATTTCTTCAGGGCTGGAATTGCGGTTCGATCAATGGCTGCCACTCCATGAATATCACCGACAACATTGATGATGATGTCGCTACTTTTTCTTTGCATTGCCGCGCTAGAAGAGCTAGCTGTTGTGAGAAGAAAGAGAGTTATAGCTACGCAGATCACAATTGGATTGCGTAATTTCATAGCGCGATTCTAGTGAGTATCCCCGGCGGGAGTTGAACCTGCGACCTACCGCTTAGGAGGCGGTGTTATCGAAGAGTTGACTATGCTGAGCAAGCACTAAATCTTCGCAAACCCTAGCGTGCCACGTACCTCTTCAAACATAGAATAGAAATCTGATAACTCAATCGAAGTTCCTTGTTTGAAAGCATCAGAGAAGTTCATGCCTCTTCCAAGTGCTATGTACACATTCAGCATCTTCTCGATTCCAACCTGCGAAACTAAAAATTCTGTTCCAGCAAACCCGATTGCATAAGGGTCTGTAGTGCGGTTATTTGCTTTTATTTCACTCAGGGTCGACGTGCGATTAATCGAATCACCGTTTCGGTAACGATTGAGCATGGATGCGCGTCCCACGGTTACATAATCCGAATATCCAAGTGTCCCGGCAGTTTGTTCTCCAATAAACATTGCAGGACCTTCCCAGAACCAATTTGGAACATTACTGCCAGTGTCATTGGAAATTCGCCCGGCAAGTATTTCCTGGATTGCATGGAAGAACTCATGCCCTGGCGTCTGCGCCATTCCTGCCTTATCGTTCACCATCGCATTGCTTTTCTGTATTGCAGAAAAATTCCATGTATTTGAATAAGAGCCACCGAATGCTGGTGCTCCGGCATTGAATCCTCCCAATCGATCACGAACCTGATCTGCAGAATAACCCTCTTTTGCATATGTATCTTGAAGCCAGGTTGCATCAATTGCAATGACATCTACAAATGTGCGCGACATCTTTGGATAAGTGAAGTGTTGTGCGACAAAAGTTGCGCCACCTTGGACCCATGTAGCAAGTTGTTGGTCTACCCCAGGTTGTGCAACCACTTTCACTTCTTGGGAGCTACGAACAGTTGAGGTGTAATTCTTGAAATTATCTGTTGCTGCATTTATTACAGAATCTGCGGATGTCGGCTTAGTGAAGCCATACTTTTCCCAAAGCGAGGCAAAAGTTTTTTCAGGAGTTGCGG
>JBAWXP010000008.1:0-18593 GCA_037143995.1 Actinomycetota bacterium | reverse complement strand
CAGCTTTCTCAAGATTACGGAAAGTTCCACCGAGTTCAGTGGGAAATTCTGATTCGACAAGGACTTGGAAACGGCGCATATTAACGATGTGATCAACATGCTCAATATCTACTGGGCACTCTTCAACACATGCACCGCATGATGTGCAGGACCATAAGACATCGAGATCAATTGGTGCGTTTTCGCCAACCAGGTTCTCAGTCTCGACAACCTTTGCCATTGCGTGATCACGCATAGCCATGATCAATAACTTTGGAGAGAGCGGCTTATCTGTATGCCAGGCAGGACATTGTGATTGGCAACGTCCACATTCGGTGCAGCTGGTCATATCCAGCAAGCCCTTCCATGAAATATCTCCACGTGTACCAAGACCGAAGACGTCATCTTCTGCGGGATCTTCGAAGTTAACCGGCTTTCCCTTTGAAAGCATTTCAGGAAGTGCACCGAGCGCTGGCTTATCAATATTGCGCTTGTAATAGATATTAAAGAACGCCAAGAAGCGGTGCCATGCAATACCCATGGTGAAGTTTTGTGCAATCACTATAAACCAGGCCATTGATACGACAATCTTGATTGCAGCAACAATTTCAATAGTTTTCTCAAGAGAAGCAATCGACATTGATTGGAAGGCAAGTACTGCTGGCCATGAGATTGCGTAGTGCCAGTTCCAACTACTTTCACCTGCGAGTGAACCTTCTAAGCCACGGAGTGCGATAACACAGAAGACAATGGCAAGAATTGTTGCTTCAACGTAATACGCCTTACCCATTCCGGATCCGCTAAATCGGTTGAGCATGCGAAAACGTGTTACTTGGCGAATACCAATCAAGGTAACAATGCTGATGCCAGTTAAAGCTGCGATTACCTCTGCGAATAATTCATATCCAACGAAGTGGCCAATAAACGGAAGTGCAAAGTTTGGATTAATTACTTGACCATATGCAGTTATAAGTGTCCCGAAGAGTGCACCAAAACCAATCATGACAAACCAATGCGCGATACCCGTACCAGTGAAGTTGAGCATCTTTGTGTGGCCAAGAACTTCTTTCACCATATTGTTAAATCGCGCAGATTTATTGTTGTTGCGCGTTGGATCAGGTTGCTGCTTCTTATAGATTGCAATTAATTGGCGCACTCGAACAGTTAAGAGAACGAGGGCAAAGACGGTAATCAGGTACGAGATAGTGACCAGCGCTAACTTCATGAACGCTAGGGTAATCGTTATTGGCGATTTAGGAAGCGAACATGCTTCGGTGTTAACTCATCAAGTGAATTAACGCCAAGTAACTTCATATTACGAACCATCTGAGTGCGCATAATTTCCAGTGCACGCTCAACACCGTCTTGCCCACCAGCCATCAGACCGTAGAGATATGCACGACCCACGTACGTGAACTGTGCTCCGAGAGCTACAGCAGCTAATACGTCAGCACCATGCATTATTCCAGTATCAATATGTATCTCGTAATCTTTCTTAAATTCCTTCTTGATATCTGACAGTAAGTGCAACATCACGGGAGCACGATCTAACTGGCGACCACCGTGATTGGATAGCAAAATTGCATCTGCGCCTAGCTCTGCAGCCTTCTTGGAATCCTCAAGATTTTGAATTCCT
Source organism: Actinomycetota bacterium (assembly GCA_037143995.1). Classification (GTDB taxonomy): domain Bacteria; phylum Actinomycetota; class Actinomycetes; order Nanopelagicales; family Nanopelagicaceae; genus Planktophila. The sequence goes on along the minus strand of JBAWXP010000008.1, from coordinate 16,978 downwards.
TTGACGGTTAGCGTGCCATCCCATTGCTTGCGAATCCACTTCAGATCTTCCCAAGTCATCGTGGGGTCAAACATATAATCAAGGAGTTCGCCGACGGTTCCTTCCCAATTTTTCATTGAGGCAAATTCAATAGATGGAGTTGTAAGAAAATTAAGCCACCATGCTGGTCTTGGAAGGGCGTTAATAATTGTTCCAGCAGTTAGTCGCGGAGGAACCGTTAAACCATTGCGATAGTCACGAATACGCTGACCGGCCGCAGGGACATCTACAGTGAGCATCAGATTCTTAACTCCTGCACGTTTTGCGCGTTCAACCAGAGCCATACTTCCATCGCGATCTTTCCACATGTATAGCTGAAACCAGTTACGTCCATCAGGCGCGGCAGCAACAACATCTTCAATTGTGCTTGTTCCAAGAGTTGAGAGAGTGAATGGAATACCAAATTTTGCAGCTGCGCGAGCACCAGCGATTTCGCCTTCGGTCTGCATCATTCGGGTAAATCCAGTTGGGGCGATGCCGAGCGGCATAGAGAAAGTTTCACCAAGAGTTGTGCGGGTTAAATCTGCAGTTGATACATCTTTCAAAATACTTGGAATAAATTCGAGATCGCGATAAGCCTGACGTGCACGTTCTAGACTTACTTCACTCTCAGCAGATCCATCGGTGTAATCAAATGGGCCCTGCGGTGTGCGCTTCCTTGCGATATCGCGAAGATCCCAGATTGTGTAGGCCTTTTCAAGGCGACGCTTTTTACGGCGAAAAGTTGGTAGCGAGAATTGAAGAAGTGGAGCGAGCTCAGAAGGCTTTGGGAGCTGACGCTTTACATTCTTTCCCATGTAAGTGGACCTGAGGCTAAAGTTCTTTAACGCCACTTAGTTGCGAGTGAGAACCCAACGGCGATAAAACTAAATCCAATGATCATGTTCCATGCGCCGATACCCGGGATTGGGTATGCAGTCTGGCTGATGTAGAAGATAACAATCCAGAATAGGCCGATGAGGAAGTTAGCGACCATCACTGGCGCGAGCCATGATGGAGACTCAAGAAGAGGTGATTCTTCTTCGATGTGGTGCTGTTCTTCGTGAGCGTGCTGCTCGGCGACCTTTTTACGCAATTTCGACTTTGGCATGGGGCCTAGGTTACAGCACAATTACGGCATGGCTCGAATCCTCGTCATCGATAACTATGACTCGTTCGTCTTCAATTTGGTGCAGTATCTGCAGCAATTAGGCGCCGAGTGCACTGTGGTTCGTAATGATGAAGTAGCGGCAGCCGAAGCTGCCAATTATGACGGAGTTCTTATCTCTCCTGGACCTGGCACTCCAGATAAAGCTGGCGTCAGCATTGCAATGATCAATTTCTGCGCGGAAAAATCAATTCCACTATTCGGAGTTTGTCTGGGTCATCAAGCAATTGGTGAAGCATTTGGTGCAACAGTTTCTCGCGCTCCTGAGTTATTGCATGGCAAGACCTCGCAAGTAATTCATAATGGAAAAGGTGTTTTAACAAATCTTCCTTCACCATTTACTGCAACTCGTTATCACTCACTTGCAGTAGAGCGAGATACCGTTCCTTCGGTTTTAGAAATTACTGGAGCAACTGATTCTGGAGTTGTGATGTCACTTCGCCACACAACCTTGCCAATCGAAGGCGTGCAATTCCACCCTGAATCAGTGTTAACTGAACATGGCCATCAGATGCTTGCTAATTGGCTTGTGATATGTGGAGATAGAGATGCACCTAAGCGTGCAGTTGGATTATCTCCAGTTGTAGGTACTTCGCATTAATTTGTAGTGTCTGGAACTACGGTTGCTTATTAATCGTAATAGTTACTGATTTACCAATTGTTTGCGTTGTTCCCGCATCCGGTGCCTGCCTGATAACAACACCGATTGGTTGTGCTGAATCGTAATCGTAAAATTCCTTAATAAGGAAGCCTGCTTGAATCAAAAGCGTTTTAGCTTGGATTGATTCAATTCCAATCAAATTGGGAACAGTGACTTCACCGCTGGCGATGGTAAGAACAACCCCACTTCCGGCGGTGGTAACTGATCCCACCAGTGGATTGACTTCAAGAACAGTTCCTTGTGGTTGATCTGAAGGCATTGCAATAGTTTGTGAAACCAACAGACCCACTGAAGTCAGCGCAGATCGCGCATCAATAAGAGACATTCCAATCAGCCCATCAGGAACGATTGCATCACCGGGTCCATCAGAAATAGTCAGCACAACAGAAGAACCAGATTTTGCACGTGTTGTCGCAAGAGGTAATTGGCTAGCAACTCGATCTTTAGGAATTGCGCCATCGTGAGCATGTTTTATCGTGACTGAATAATCTACGAGCAGTGCACGAGCCATATCTTCGCTTAAACCAACAACATTGGGCACTTCAGGTTGGTTACTTGAAGAGTTGCCACTGAGCATGAAGCCAGTGATGGATAAGGCAATTGCAGCGAAAAATGATCCACCTAAAACCAGTGCAGATCGTCGCGTGAAGAATGGCTTCTTTGCAACCTTTGTCGTGACAACTTCTCCTGCGCGAACCTTCGCGATGTCTTCGAGCATAGCTTGCGCACTTTGATAGCGATCCTCAGGTTTTTTGGAGAGTGCAACAGCTAGGACAGTTTCGATACCTTCAGGTAAATCACTCTTAATTGTGCGGGCAAGTGGTGCGATATTTGAAGCATGTTGGAATGCAATCGATACAGGAGTTTCTCCAGTAAAAGGTGGCTGCCCTGTAAGAAGTTCAAAGAGCAGACAACCAGTGGAGTAAATATCACTGCGTGAATCAGCAGGCTCGCCCACTGCTTGTTCGGGAGAGAGGTATTGCGCTGTGCCAACAACGTTCCATGTACTCGTCAAAGTTGCACCGAGGTCATCCATTGCGCGCGCGATACCAAAGTCCATCACTTTAACGTCGCCCTTATCGGTAATCATGACATTCGCGGGTTTGATATCGCGATGCACAATGTGGCGCGCATGTGAGTATTCAAGACCGGTAAGAATTCCTTCAACAATTTCGAGTGCGCGATTGAGCGGAAGTCTTTCTCCGTTATGCACAATCTGGCGCAATGTGTGGCCCGATACGAGCTCCATCACAATGTATGGCGCAGGTTCTTCACCAGAGTCGTAGACCGCAACGATGGCAGGATGATTAAGTCCTGCAGCAGCTTTAGCTTCTTTGCGAAAACGCGCAACGAATGCGGGATCTTTTGCAAGATCGCTGCGAAGAATTTTTATTGCAACTTCGCGAGATAAGCGTTGATCTTGTGCAATATAGACATCGGCCATTCCGCCTGTGCCGATCATTTCACCGAGAAGATAGCGCCCGCCTAGCAATGAGTTCATCACTGTGCTGCTCCAATCTTCTCAATATTTTCAGGTTGTGGCTCTTCCACTAAATCCGCAATTACGATTGTTACATTATCGGGTGCACCATTGATATATGTTGCATCGATCAGTGCAGTCACAACTGCATCTCGATCCTTGCCCTTCATCAGTGATTTGATCTCTCTATCTGTAAGTACAGAGCTAAGGCCATCGCTGCATACTAGATAGCGATCCTTAATTTTTCCTTCGAATATTGGCAGCGGAAGTTCGATATTTCCTTCACCAACCAACACTTGGGTTAAGACCGATCTCTGGGGGTGAGTTGCAATGTCAGATTCAGTGATTGTGCCTTGATTCAGAAGTTCTTGAATGACAGTGTGATCAACGCTGAGCTGGTCGAGTGAATTGCCGCGTAACCGATACGCACGTGAATCACCAATATGCAGCAAGGCAATTTTGTCACCGCTCAAGAAGAGCGAGGTCAAAGTCGTGCCCATCCCGGTAAGTTCTGGATTATCTAGCGCTGCAGTTTTGATATCGGCATCAATCGAATGAATTGAGTTGAGATAAATATCGTCAGCCGATTCTGCATCAATATCTGGTGCGGCAAATACATGAGATAGATCTGATAGTGAGGTAATTGCAATCTTCGATGCAACTTCACCGGCTGCGTGTCCACCCATGCCGTCCGCAACTGCAATCAGTCGTGGTGAAATAACTGCGCTATCTTCATTTCCACTTCGCACAAGGCCAACTGCAGAACGCGCAGATGTTGCGAAGTAGAGCTGGCTCATGTGGGTAAGCCTAATCTCTTTGCTACTCTCGGTCTCATGCTTATCTATGCTCACCGCGGTGCCAGCGCTGATTTTCCAGAGCTCACCCTCGCGGCATATGAAGGCGCAGTTGCCCAAGGTGCCGATGGCTTCGAATGCGATGTTCGCTTAACGAAAGATGAAGTTCCGGTCTTATGGCATAACGCAACGATGCTTGAACGTGCCGCCAACCCAGGGTTGATCGCGGAGATGACATATAAAGAGGTATCGCGCGCATACCCGCAGATTCTGACCCTCGATGAATTTCTCGCCTTTGCAATCAAGAGTAAGAAAGGTGTCTTAATCGAGACAAAGCACCCTGTTCTATCTGGCAATCGAATTGAAGAAGTTGTGCTTGAAAAACTGCGAGCAGCAAAAGGGATTGAAAAGATCGATATCTCTGTGATGTCCTTTAGTTGGCTCGCGATTGAAAAGATGAAGAGGTTAGATCGCACAATTCCAACAACCTTTTTAATGCATAAGAAAACCCCTTGGTTTCAGGCAAAGTTATCTTCAGCAAAATCTATTGGTCCAGGGATCAATGAACTTCGAGAAGAACCAATTCGTGGCAAGCGCATCAAAGAGCTGGGGCGCTCACTCAATGTATGGACTGTCGATGCTGATGCAGATATCAAATTATGCGCACAAGTAGGCGTCGATATTCTCATCACAAATAAGCCGGCACATGCACGCGAGGTACTCAGGTATCCTTAACCAGTGAGCGCCGCCGATAGCCAGAGATTCGCCTATTTAGGCCCTGTCGGCACATTTACTGAAGCTGCTCTTCACAAGATTACCTGCGATTCTGATGTTCTCATTCCTTACGCAAATGTCACTGCAGCGCTCAATGCTGTACGAAAAGGCGATGCGCAATTTGCACTTGTGCCAATTGAAAATTCCGTCGAAGGTGTTGTTGCCCGCACATTAGATGAACTTGCAACAGGGGACCCACTAACAATCGCTAGCGAAGTAACTCTTGCCGTCACCTTTGCCTTTATGACTAAGCCAGGTGCAACAACTATTAAGCGCATCGGAACACATCCACATGCCGAGTCACAATGCCGCGAATATATTGCGAAAAATTATCCGCATGCAGAGATTGTTCCAACGAACTCAACCTCTGCTGCTGCTGAATTGGTAAGTAAAGGCGAACTCGATGCTGCAATCGCATCGAGTGCAGCTGCCGCACATTTCGGCCTTGAAATTCTGCAAGACAATATCGGCGATAACGATGCCGCTGTCACGCGTTTTATCTGTGCTCAAAAGCCAGGATGGATGCCAGAACCAACCGGCAACGATCGCACCTCAATGGCCGTCTTTATCGATATCGACCATGCGGGTGCACTCCTTGAAATCCTCCAAGTTTTTGCAAAACATGAAGTTAACCTGACATTTATCCAGTCACGTCCAACAGGTCGCGAACTTGGTCACTACCATTTCATTATTGATGTCGAGGGCCATATCAACGATGCTTCCGTCGGAAAGTCCGTTGAAGAGCTCCGCGAGATATGCGATGACATTAGATTCTTAGGTTCTTACCCACGAGAGGTGCGCTCATGATTGATATCAAGTTCTTGCGCGAGAACCCTGATGTCGTTCGCGCTTCTCAAAAGGGTCGTGGTGAAAACATTGAGTTAGTTGATCAGATCATTGCGATCGATGAAATCAAACGTAAAGCACTGACCGAATTTGAAACCCTGCGCCAAGAACAGAATGTACTTTCTAAGAGCGTAGGAGCAGCAAAGGGCGATGAGAAGGCTGCGCTTTTATCCAATGCAAAAGAGCTTGCAGATAAGGTCAAAGCTGCAGATGCTAAGCGTTCGGAGATTGAAGAGCAGGCGAAGCAGTTAATTCTGCAGCTCTCGAATTTACTTGATACAGATGCGCCTATCGGTGGCGAAGAAGATTTCGTTACGATCGAACATGTAGGCACTCCCCGTGATTTTGCTAAAGATGGATTCGAACCCAAGGATCACGTCGAACTCGGAAAATTACTAGGCGCAATCGATACCGAGCGCGGTGCAAAGGTTGCGGGTTCTCGCTCATATTATTTAACTGGTGTTGGCGCACTTCTTGAATTTGCACTCGTTAATTATGCGATTCAAAGCGCACTCAAGAATGGTTTCTCACCTGTAATTCCACCTGTATTAGTAAATCCTGCTGCAATGGAAGGCACAGGATTTCTAGGTCAAGCCGCTGAAAATGTTTACCGCATCGAAAAAGATGATGTCTATCTTGTTGGAACATCAGAAGTACCACTTGCTGCAATGCATATGGATGAAATTTTGGCTGAAGATAAATTGCCACTTCGTTACGCCGGTTACTCATCATGTTTCCGCCGCGAAGCTGGAACATATGGAAAAGATACTCGCGGAATCATTCGCGTTCATCAATTCGATAAAGTTGAGATGTTTACCTTCTGCAAACCAGAAGATGCCAAAGCCGAACATCAACGTCTATTGCAGTGGGAGAAAGATTTCCTCAATGCGATGGAGATTCCATTCCGCGTAATCGATGTTGCATCTGGCGATCTTGGGTCATCTGCTACACGTAAATTTGATATTGAAGCGTGGATTCCTACACAAGGCGCCTATCGCGAAGTAACTAGTACCTCTAACTGCACTGAATTCCAGGCTAGGCGCTTAAATATTCGCTACAAAGATTCTGAAGGCACCAAAGCAATTGCAACTCTCAACGGAACTCTCGTTGCTGTCCCACGCATGATTGTTGCGATTTTAGAGAATCATCAAAACCCAGATGGAACGGTCAATGTTCCGGCTGCTCTTCAGCCATTCCTTGGAATGAAGAAATTCGAGCTTGTGTGAGCGTTCACCAACACTTTGAGCGCCGCCCCAAGTTAATCGCTTCAGATCTCGACGGAACAATCGTTGCGCATTACGGAGATATCACTCAGCGCACTATTGATGCATTCCGCAAAGCTCATTCGATGGGTGTAGAAATTTACTTTGTTACTGGTCGCCCACCACGCTGGATGCCTGAGATTAAAGAAGCTTTTGGAATTGGCGGAGCAATCTGCGGCAATGGTGCGATGTTGTATGACCTTCATAACGATAAAGTTCTTGAAGAGTGGCTTCTACCAGTTGATGCACAATTGGAAACCGTAAAACGACTTCGTACCGCAATTCCTCAGATTTCATTTGCTGTTGAATCACATAATTACTTCCACCGTGAAAAGATTTATATCCCACGCTGGGATGTAGGGCTCGATAATGTCGGTGTTGATGTGATTGAAGACGTTATGACTGCACCGGCTCTAAAAATTCTAGCTCGGTGTTCACAACAAGAGCTCTCATCTGATGAAATGCTTGAGATTGCTCTGCGCGAACTTGATGGAATTGTCACAGTCACACACTCCAATCCACATGATTCACTTCTTGAAATCTCAGCACTAGGTGTTTCAAAAGGAGCGACACTTGCAAAGATTGCTGCGCGCCACGGAATTGATGCAGCAGATTGCGTTTCATTTGGCGATAACCCAAATGATTTTTCAATGCTCGAATGGTGTGGTCGATCATTTGCTATGGAAGATGGCCATCCCGATGCTCGCAAATATGCAAAGGGTGTTGCAGGTGCATGTGAAGCAGATGGTGTTGCAATCATCATCGAACAATTACTCGAACTTCCAGCGTAAATCTTCAGCGTCAATTTCAGGTCGATTTTTCCAAGCAGCCGATTTCGGGTAATCTCTCCCACGGAGGACTCGCATAGCGGCCGAGTGCACCGGTCTTGAAAACCGGCAAGGGAAACCTTCGTGGGTTCAAATCCCACGTCCTCCGCGCTGATAGCAAAGCCCGTCTCTGAATTCGGAGGCGGGTTTCGCATTTCTCGCCCACCTTGTGGCTGACTTCATAAGCAATATGCGGGCCATCGCCTAGCGACTTATAGCCAGTAAGCGCACACTTCTCTTATTAGCAGAGCCCATGCGGTGGGAAATTTAGGGGAGCACATATGTCCGGAGTCTTTTCTCCAACACGCGCCAAGATTAAAGAGCGCACGCTGCGCACTGATAAATGGTGGATCGAACCGCTTATTACATTTGCAGTACTCATCTCATTTGTCATCTATGCAACATTTCGCGCCTTTGAAAACGCTAATTACTTCGCAGAGCCGCTGATCTCTCCTTTCTATTCACCATGTCTTTCAACTGCATGTGTGAATGGAGCTTCACTGCTCGGAACACCAATCGGAACAATTGCAATCTTCGGAATGGTTATTTCACCAGCGCTCTTTATTTTGATCTTCCCACTTGGTTTCCGCATGACTTGTTACTACTACCGCAAGGCCTACTACCGTTCATTCTGGATGTCGCCACCTGCATGTGCAGTTGCAGAACCACACGAGAAGTACACAGGCGAAACTCGCTTCCCTCTCATCTTTCAAAATGCTCACCGCTGGTTCTTCTATGCAGGTTTAGTTTTTAACACCTTACTCACTGTTGATGCAGTCCTCGCCTTTAAGAACGCCGAAGGACAATGGGGACATATGAGCGTTGGTTCACTTGTATTGGTTGCCAATGCAACTTTGTTGTGGGGTTACTCAGCTTCATGTCACACATGTCGCCACACGTTAGGTGGACGCCTGAAGCACTTCTCGAAGCACCCAATTCGTTACAAGCTATGGACTCAAGCATCAGCACTTAACCACTACCACCAGCAATTTGCGTGGGTCTCACTCTTCGGCGTTGCATTTGCCGATATCTATGTCCGCGCGGTTGCCTCTGGCGCCATTACCAATTTCTACTTCTTCTAAAGGTTGCCACTGATGACTCTTGAAAAACATAAGTACGACGTACTAGTAATTGGTGCAGGTGGAGCAGGACTTCGCGCAGCTGTTGAAGCGCGCGAAGCAGGTTTGAGCGTTGCCATCATCTGTAAATCACTCTTTGGCAAGGCTCACACCGTTATGGCAGAAGGTGGCGCTGCTGCATCGATGGGTAACGTCAATGACAATGACAATTGGATGGTCCACTTTCGCGACACAATGCGCGGTGGAAAATTCCTCAATCACTATCGCATGGCAGAACTTCACGCCAAGGAAGCACCAGATCGCATCTGGGAGCTCGAGACATGGGGCGCGCTCTTTGATCGCACCAAAGAAGGAAAGATTTCACAACGTAACTTTGGTGGACATGAATACCCACGCCTTGCACACGTTGGCGATCGCACAGGCCTAGAACTCATTCGCACAATGCAGCAGAAGATTGTTGCGTTGCAGCAAGCAGATGGTCGCGAATTCGGCGATATGGAAGCACGGATCAAAGTATTTGCAGAGTGCACCATTACTGAAATCCTGAAAGAGAATGGCAAAATCGCCGGCGCATACGGATACTGGCGCGAGTCTGGATCAGAAGTTCTCTTTGAAGCACCAGCAGTTGTTATTGCAACAGGTGGCGTTGGAAAAACTTTTAAAATTACCTCTAACTCGTGGGAAGGCACTGGCGATGGACATGCACTAGCTCTGAAAGCTGGCGCAAACCTCGTTGATATGGAGTTCTTGCAATTCCACCCAACAGGAATGGTCTGGCCACCATCAGTGCGCGGAATTCTTGTTACCGAATCAGTTCGTGGTGAAGGTGGAATCCTGACCAATAATCTCGGTGAGCGCTTTATGTTTAAGTACATCCCAGATGTATTTAAGAAGCAGTACGCAGATAACGAAGCAGAAGCAGATCGCTGGTATGAAGATCAGGACAATAACCGTCGTCCGCCAGAGTTATTGCCACGCGATGAAGTTGCGCGTGCGATCAATACAGAAGTTAAGGCAGGCCGCGGCACCGAACATGGTGGAGTTTTCCTCGATGTTTCAAAGCGCCTCACCGCTGAAGTAATTAAGAAGCGCCTTCCATCTATGTGGCACCAGTTCTATGAACTCGCTGGCGTAGATATCACCAAAGAAGCGATGGAAGTCGGCCCTACATGTCACTACGTCATGGGCGGAGTTGAAGTAGAGCCAGATACAGCAGCAGCTGTAGGAGTGCCTGGACTGTATGCCGCAGGTGAAGTTGCAGGCGGTATGCATGGTTCAAATCGTCTCGGTGGAAATTCACTGACAGACCTTTTGGTTTTTGGTCGCCGCGCAGGTGCAGGAGCAGCTGCTTATGTGAAGAGCGCTGGTTCAAATCCTGTCTCTGATGCAACAATCACAATGGCGGCAGATCGCATTGAAGCTCCCTTTAGTCGTGCGGGTGGAGAGAATTCTTATTCGCTGCATGCCGAGCTTCAGGAAGTCACACATAATTTAGTCGGAATCATTCGTACACGTTCTGAGATCGTCGATGCAATCGCAAAGATTGCCGATATCCGCGCTCGCAGTAAGAACGTTGCTGTTGCAGGTGGACGTAAGTTCAATCCAGGATTCCACTTGGCATTCGACCTCGACAATATGTTGCTCGTGGCCGAATCAACTGCAAAGTCAGCGCTATTACGTGAAGAATCACGTGGTGGCCATACTCGCGATGATTTCCCAGGAATGAATAGCACCTGGCGTCAGGTCAACCACATCTCATCTTTCGATGGCAATCAAGTCAATATCAAGGCGCAAGCACTTCCGGTAATTCCGAAAGAGTTGTTTGATCTCTTTGATGTTCACGAACTCGAGAAGTACATGACACCGGCAGAAATTGCGAAAGGCGGTTCCAACTAATGGCACGCAAACTCAATCTTCGCATCTGGCGAGGAGATGCAACTGATGGTGGTCTCAAAGATGTACAAGTAGATGTCAACGAGGGCGAAGTTGTTCTCGATGTTATTCACCGCGTTCAGGCAACACAGATGGGTGACTTGGCAGTCCGCTGGAACTGTAAAGCTGGCAAGTGCGGTTCTTGTTCTATGGAGATCAACGGAAAGCCACGTCTTGCTTGTATGACACAGGTTTCATCATTTGCTGAAGAAGAGACCATCACTATTACACCCCTTCGCGCATTTCCTGTCATCAAGGATCTCGTTACCGACGTATCTTTCAATTACAAGAAAGCAATGCAGATTCCAGCGTATGAACATCCAAAAGATTTAGCACCAGGGGATGCCCGTATGGAGCAGATCGATGTTGAGCGCAGCCAAGAGTTCCGCAAATGTATTGAGTGCTTCCTATGTCAGGATGTATGTCACGTTGTTCGCGATCACGAAGAGAATAAGAAGTCATTTGCTGGCCCACGATTCTTTATCCGTATCGCAGAACTTGATATGCACCCACTAGATACTTTGAAGAACCGCAAGCGTAAGGCTCAAGAAGAGCATGGCCTTGGAATGTGTAACATTACAAAGTGTTGTACTGAAGTATGCCCTGAGCACATCCGCATCACTGATAATGCGATTATTCCTATGAAAGAGCGCGTTGTTGATATTAAGTACGATCCTGCGCGTATGTTTAGTGGACTACTAAGGAGAGAGAAGCGCGACTAATGATTTTTGTACGATGGGCAGCACTTGCATTCTCAATGTGGGTTGCAACTCTCATCGTTCCTGGAATCACCGTTCACGGCGGAGTTGGAACTTATCTCTGGGTTGCACTTCTCTTTGGCCTCATCAATAGCATCTTTGGATCCATCATCAAGGTACTTACATTTCCAGTTTCAATTCTTACTTTCGGTCTCTTCCTCTTTATTGTGAACGCTGCGATGTTGTCGCTGACGGCACGCTGGAGTGAGAAGTTGGATATCACTGGATTCTGGTCAGCGCTCTTTGCCTCTCTCATTATCAGCGTGATTACAGCGCTCTTTAAATCAACGAAGAAGCGGACATAACGCTGTTAGCTATTGCGCTCGTAGCACTCGGTGGTATTGCCGGGTCACTCCTTCGTTGGCAATGTATTGAAGCGCTCCCCACTCTCTCGATCGGCGTCTTTATCGTCAATCAATTAGGTGTTCTGGTGGCAGGTTTTGTCACCTATCGCATGACACCTACACAGCACCAACGCCTCTTCTGGATTACAGGTTTTGCTGGCGGATTTACCACGCTCTCATCCTTGGCATTTATTTTGCACGAATCTTCACCAATCCGAGGTTTCGGTTACGCACTTGCATCGCTGCTGGTCAGTCTTCTTATTCTTAATCTCTTGCGAGATAAGGCGAAGTCATGAGAATTCTTCCATTTATTCTCGGTGCCGGCCTTGGTGCACCGCTGCGCTATCTGATTGATAAATTCTTTCGTGCAAAGTTTGTATTTCCTGCAGGAATTTTAATCGTCAACGTGATTGGATCATTTATCCTGGGTTATAACAATACAAATTACTTTGTCATGGGATTCTGTGGTGCATTTACAACCTGGTCAGCATTCGCACTCGATGTTGATCGCGAGCTGCCATTTCGCAGGCGCGCAGCGCTCAACATTGCTCTTACATTTGGATTATCCATCGCTGCAGTTGCGGCAGGAGTAGCTTTAGCGGCCTAGAAGGCCCTTCATCCACTTTTCAATTTCATCTGGGTGGCGTGGAATATTCTCTGAAATATTGCGGCAACCATCTGCTGTCACAACAACATCATCTTCAATTCGAATACCTATTCCGCGATATTCCGGCGCAAAGAGTTCATCATCTGGCTGGATATAGAGTCCTGGCTCGACGGTAAGAACCATTCCTTCGCGAAGTGGTGAATCGAGATACATCTCTTTACGTGCCTGTGCGCAGTCATGAACATCAAGTCCAAGATGGTGGCTAACGCCATGCAGAGTCCAGCGACGGTGCAAACCAACTTCGGGTTTCATCGATTCTTCAGCAGAAACCGTGAGCACTCCCATATCTGCAAGGCCTTGAGCTAATACTGCTTGGCATGCCTTATTAATCTCAGAGAAGAGCACACCAGGTTTAATGGCAGCAAAGCCTGCAAGCTGTGATTCATATACCAACATGTAGAGCGCGCGCTGTGCCGGTGAGAACTTTCCATCAACAGGCAAAGTACGAGTGATATCTGCTGTGTAGAAGGATTCAACTTCAACACCTGCATCGACAAGTACTAATTCGCCACGACGAACATCGCCATCGTTGCGGATCCAGTGCAGCACGCATGCATGAGAGCCAGCGCCGACAATGGTGTTATATCCCAAATCATTTCCAAGAATTCGCGCGCGACCATAGAAGGCTCCATCGAGTACTCGTTCACCGCGTGGAGTTTCAACGGCTGCAGGTATTGCGTGGATTACATCGTTGAAACCGAGAGCAGTTGCATCAACTGCGCGCTGCAATTCGCGGAGCTCGTATTCATCTTTACAGAGTCGTTGTTCTGAAACAAAAGTTGTGAATTCTTCTTCACGATCATGCTTCTTAATATTCTTCTCAACGCTAGCGTCAACATCACGCAAGGTAAGTGTCTCTTTCCCATCACCAAGCAAGGCTTCGAGTTCACTCAAGGCGCGGGTATCAATCTGGTAGCGAGACTTCGCTTCAGCGAGTGTGAAGCGACGACCAACCCAGAGTTCGCCATACTTCGCATCGCGATAGAAGGCATCGGTATCGCGGGTAGATCGAGGGTTCATATATAAGTATGTGATGTGTGCGTCCCCTGATGGTTCGAGAACCAGTACTGCATCCGCAGTGGAATCTGCACCCTGCACACCGCTGTAATAGACATATGCACTATGTGGTCGGTAGTTGTAATCAGTGTCATTGGCGCGAACTTTAAATCCGCCAGCAGGAAGAACGAGACGAATTCCTTTAAAAGCCGCTGATAACACTTGGCGTCTGGAATATGCGTAGGTGACTACTTCGAGAGGTTCGAGGTCGCTGAGATCTGACGGCGTCCAACCCGATTTCATAAAGTTAGAGAAGAGTTCAGAAGGTGCCTGATCGTGGATTCTCTTTGCCTTTTCGGCAGTGACGTCCGCGTTCTCATTATTCATATTTGAATCTTACGCTCTTTAAACTCACATTTGTAGGGTCTGCATGGTCTTTTATCCCTTGGTAGCCTTACCAAATGCCCTCAATCTTTGAGACTGATGCAGCGCTAGACAAGCTAGCAAACACTGCAATCGAGCGCACCAAAGCGCTGATGAAAGAGTCAGATAAATTACGCGATCGCCGCGAGAAAGCTAACCGTAAGCGCGTTGCTCGACTCTTTAAAGATCCCAAAGCAATTGAAGCAACTATCACTCTTACTGATGAAGTTATGCGTATTTCATCTGTGAAATCTTCTTCACGAATCTTTCGTCGTGCAGCCAAAAAGGCGAGCATTGTTGGTTTTGGTCCACTTAATGGAATTGGTCTGCATGCAATTGGAGTTCTCTCTCATGTATTGCCAGCACCGGTTGTAGGTGCAGTTCATCAGCGCGTGCGCGCACTTTCCAAAGATTTAATTCTGGCATCTGAAACTGAAAAGCTCTCCAAACATTTAGGTAAGCGCACCGCAAAAGGAATCTCTCTCAATATCAATGTGCTGGGTGAAGCAGTACTTGGGGATCATGAAGCAGAACTTCGCTTCCAATCAATCCTTGAGATGATGCGCCGCCCAGAAGTTAATTACATCTCAGTAAAACTCTCATCCATCGTGGCTCAACTGATCATTATCGATATCGATGGATCCATTGACAGAGTCTCTGAAAAGATGCGCATCCTCTATCGCGAAGCACAACAACATGGCGTCTTTGTTAACTTGGATATGGAGGAGTACCGCGATCTTCCTATGACAGTTGCTGCCTTTATGCGGGTGTTGGATGAGACCGAATTTGAAAGCATGAAGGCCGGAATTGTTCTCCAGGCATATCTTCCAGAATCCCATCTCTTCTTTGGACAGTTAGTGGAATGGTCGAAGGCTCGTTATGCGCGCTGCGGTGGATCTATCAAGGTGCGCTTGGTAAAAGGTGCAAACCTTGCGATGGAGCGCGCTGAAGCTGAACTCCATGGATGGAGCGCTGCGCCGTATCGCTCAAAATCTGATGTTGATGCTTCCTATGTTCGTCTCGTTGATGCAGCGCTTCGCCCTGAACACTCAAAGGCTGTGCGCATCGGTATCGCATCCCACAATCTATTTCACATGACATGGGCACTTGAGGTCGCAAAGTCTCGTGGAGTTTCTGATCAAATTGATATTGAGATGTTAGAGGGAATGGCAAATGCTGAAGCTCTTGCTGTTACTCGTGCGGGCCAACCAGTATTGCTCTATGCGCCAGTGACACGTAAAGATGATTTTGCTGCAGCTGTTGCATACCTTGTGCGTCGCCTTGATGAAAATACTTCGGATGAAAATTACCTCAAGGCTGCATTTGAGATCTCAAAGAATCCGGCCAAGTTTAAGGAACAAGAAGAACGCTTTGTGAAGTCAATTGCTGAGCGTCACACAATTACAACAGAGTCACTTCGCCATGTTGACCACGCCCTTATTACCGGCCACATATTTGAGAACGAACGTAACGCAGACCCAACGGACCCAGACTTTATCAACGCTGTATCAAAGGCAATGAAGAAGGTTCGCGCCATTAAGGACCAAGAGATACCTCTTGTTATCAACGGGAAAGAAGTTTTCACTAAAGAGCAAGAAGAAGGCAGCGACCCTTCAGATAATGGAAAAGTTTGGTACCACTACTCAGTTGGCTCTGCTAAAGATGTAGACACTGCAATAGCAACTGCCAAGAAGGCGCAAGAGAAGTGGAGTGCGCTAACAATTGATGAGCGTACAAATATTCTCTTTAAAGCAGCCGAAGTCATGGCCAAAGCGACAACTGAAACAATCGCTGTGATGTCTCGAGATGCTGGAAAGACAGTTGCTGAAGCAGATCCTGAAGTTGCTGAAGCAATCGACTTTGCGCGCTTCTATGCAACAACTGCACAAAACTTCGGTGAATCAACTCCGCTTGGAACAATACTTGTTGTTCCACCTTGGAACTTTCCTTATGCAATTCCAATGGGTGGGGTATGTGCCGCGCTTGCTGCAGGAAATACAGTCATCCTCAAACCTGCTCCAGAGACTGTTGCAACAGCATGGGAGATTGTCAGCCACCTATGGGCTGGCGGAGTTCCACAAGATGTATTGCAATTTTTGCCGATGCGCGATGACGAGAATGGAAAGTATCTCGTTACCAACCCAGCAATTGACGGTGTAATTCTTACTGGATCATTCGATACAGCATCTCTCTTTACTTTATGGCGTCCAGAGATCAATCTGATGGCAGAGACAAGTGGCAAGAACGCTCTTCTTATCACCGCATGCGCCGATATCGATGCTGCCGTAAAAGACTTGGTGCAATCTGCCTTCGGCCACGCTGGTCAGAAGTGTTCTGCAGCTTCCATCGCAATCGTTGATACCACCATCTATAACAATCCTTCCTTTATCCGCCAACTCAAAGATGCCGTTGAATCACTGCACGTTGGTGCAGGTTGGGATTTCTCAACAACTGTTGGGCCGATTATTCGTGCATCTGAGAACGCACTCACCCGTGCACTAACTCAACTCGATGCAGGCGAAGAATGGTTGGTAGAACCAAAGCAGATAGATAGTGCGGGTTTGTTGTGGCGCCCAGGAGTAAAGATTGGCGTGCAGGCAAAGTCATGGTCACATCGCAACGAATGGTTTGGCCCCGTACTTGCTGTGATTGAAGCACCCGATTTTGATACTGCGATAAATATGCAGAACGATACTGATTTCGGACTTACTGCTGGAATCCAATCACTCGATGAGAAAGAGTGTGAAGAGTGGATCAACCGCATTGAAGCAGGAAATCTCTACGTAAACCGTGGAATCACTGGTGCGATTGTTAACCGTCAACCATTCGGTGGGTGGAAGCGCTCTGCAGTTGGCCCTAACGCTAAAGCTGGTGGACTCAATTATGTCAACACACTCCGCAACTGGCCCCGAGTTACAAATAAGGAAGCGGCGATATTCGGCGTCAATA
>JBAWXP010000007.1:0-19011 GCA_037143995.1 Actinomycetota bacterium | reverse complement strand
TGGAAAGCAATCGAGATTTATTCGGAGAGAGATCGTAGATTCGGAAGTGCGTAGCTAATTCCGAATTGATTGGTTTGCGGAAGCGCTTAAAGGGAAGCTACGACGCCCCACATAATTACTACGCCAACGATTGTTGCAAAGAATGTCCAGCGAGATGAGTGGCGTGAATGCGCTTCAGGCAAGATATGAGAAGTTGCTAGGTAGATAACAAAACCTGAGAAGAGCGCTAGGTATAGCGCTAGCAGTGAATCATTGAGAACTAAGTATGTTCCAACACTTGCTCCACCGATTCGTGCCACAGCGTCAACTGCAAGAAGTGAGTAACTCTTCTTACTCCAATGACCGCTCTTGACCATCAGCGAAACTGTGTTGAGGCCATCGCTAAAGGCGTGAACAACGACTGCGATAAATACTGCATATCCAAGTGAATGGCTGACTTTGAATGCAACGCCGAGACCAACACCGTCGAGAAATACATGGCCACCCATTGCTATTGCGCCAAGTGAACCTGCGATGTTGTGATGTTCGTGATCGTGCCCGTAATCAGATTCGGCAGGTTCGTGGCTACCAAAGATTCCTTCGATAATGTGAAGAGATAAGAATCCAAGAAGGATTGCTAGTGAAACTGTACGAATTCCACCGATAGAAGCAGTATTCATTGAGAAGACTTCTGGAAGCAGATCAAAGCCAACGAGTCCGAGAAGTAAACCTGCAGATAGTCCGAGTACTAAGTGGAATCGATCGGAAGATTTCAGAGCGACATAGCCACCGAAGGTGGTCGCAAGCACTGTAATTGCTGCGAAGAGGATGGCTAGGTTCATGTCCCAAGGATATCCGCATTAGAGTTGCCTCATGATTGCCATCGCTCGCTTTGAAGTGCAATTGGCCGAAAGTGCAGCGTTTGAGAAAGATATCCGCACCGCCTATGAGGCCCTTGCTTCCTGTGTCGGATTTATCGATGGCGAATATGGTCAGAATCTCGATCAATCAAATCTCTGGGCGCTCGTTACTCGTTGGGAAAATGTTGGCTCATATCGCCGCGCCCTCAGCGCTATGCGCACAAAGCTCGAAGCAATTCCATTGCTGGCACGTGCAATTGATGAACCTGGGGCCTACGAGATAAACTAAGGTCAGGATTTCAACGCCCGTTGTTATTCGCCGACAGCCAGCCGGACGGAGAAAAAAGAGATGGCCGTAGATCGTTTAGAAAATATTGTTTCACTCTCCAAGCGTCGTGGATTTGTATTTCCCTCTTCTGAAATTTATGGAGGCCTTCGCGCTTCCTGGGATTACGGCCCACTCGGTGTAGAACTTAAAAATAACGTCAAACGCCAATGGTGGAAATCCATGGTCATGGGCCGCGAAGATGTAGTGGGTCTCGACTCTTCAGTTATTTTGGCTCGCGAAGTCTGGGAAGCATCAGGACACGTTGCAACATTTAGCGATCCGCTTACCGAATGTACTGCCTGCCATAAGCGTTACCGCGCGGATCATCTTGAAGAGGCATATGAAGCAAAGCATGGAAAGGCACCAGCATCCCTTGCAGATATGAACTGCCCTGCATGTGGAAATAAAGGCCAATTCACAACACCGAAGCAATTCTCGGGGCTACTCAAGACTTTCCTGGGACCTGTCGAAGATGAATCAGGACTTGCCTACCTTCGCCCAGAAACTGCGCAAGGAATCTTTATCAACTTTGATCAAGTGATGACAACATCACGTAAAAAACCACCTTTTGGCATTGGTCAGATCGGAAAATCTTTCCGAAATGAAATCACACCAGGTAACTTCATCTTCCGTACTCGTGAATTCGAACAGATGGAGATGGAATTCTTCGTAGTTCCAGGAACTGATGAAGAGTGGCATCAATATTGGATTGATACACGTCTTGCTTGGTATAAAGATCTTGGAATCAATCCAGATCGCTTGCGTATCTACGATCATCCCAAAGAGAAGTTATCGCACTATTCAAAGCGCACCGCAGATATTGAATATAAATTCGAATTTAACGGAACCGAATGGGGCGAGCTCGAAGGCATTGCTAACCGCACCGACTTCGACCTCAAGGCTCACTCTGCAGCATCGGGTAAAGACCTTTCTTACTTTGACCAAGAGAAGAATGAACGCTGGACTCCATTTGTCATCGAACCTGCAGCAGGTGTGGACCGTTGCACGCTCACATTTATGATGGATGCATATACAGAAGATGAAGCACCTAATGCAAAGGGCGAGATGGAAAAGCGCGCAGTGATGAAGTTTGATCACCGCTTAGCCCCTGTTAAGGCTGCAGTATTGCCACTGTCACGTAATGCAGATCTGTCACCAAAGGCGCGCGATCTTGCTACGCAATTGCGTAAGAACTGGAATATCGATTTCGATGATTCGGGTGCAATCGGTCGTCGCTACCGTCGTCAGGATGAAATCGGTACTCCGTACTGCATCACCATCGACTTTGAGACGCTGGAAGATCAAGCAGTCACTATTCGTGATCGCGACACAATGGCGCAAGAGCGCATCGGTATTGATCAAGTAGAAGCATGGCTAGCACCACGTCTACTCGGCTGCTAGATCCACTGCAGCTTCCACTTAAAGATGGTCTTCATCTCGTAGACCCTCCTGTTGTTCTTGCACCCATGGCGGGAATTACAAATGCAGCATTTCGCATGCTCTGTCGCGAACAAGGTGCAGGTCTCTTTGTCTCCGAGATGGTTACTGCGCGTGCACTGTTAGAACGAATTCCTGAAACGCTGCGGATGATCGAACCTGGTGCAGGTGAATGGCCACGTTCTGTTCAGTTATATAGCGTCGATCCTCACCACATGGGTGAGGCTGTCAAGATGATTGGTCGCGAAAATTTAGCTGACCATATTGATATGAACTTTGGATGCCCGGTTCCCAAAGTAACGCGCAAAGGTGGGGGAGCGGCCCTTCCCTTTAAACGCAACCTGTTCCGTGAAATCGTAAAAGCTGCAGTCGATAACGCAAAACCATATGGAATTCCCGTCACCGTAAAGATGCGCATCGGTATTGATACTGATCACCACACTTATTTAGAGGCAGCAAAGTCTGCGGCCGACTTAGGAGTTGCCTGGGTTGCTCTTCATGCCCGCACTGCGCAGCAGATGTATGAAGGTAAAGCAGATTGGTCTGCAATCAAAAATCTTGTAGAACACTTAAAACCAACAGGTGTTCCTGTACTTGGTAACGGAGATATCTGGTCAGGTTCAGATGGCGTTGAAATGGTGCGCCAGACAGGGTGCGCAGGCGTTGTTGTGGGACGTGGTTGCTTGGGTCGTCCTTGGTTATTTGCAGATCTCGTCGATGCATTTAATGGTGGCGATAAGCGCATACTTCCGACGTTGCACGAAGTGCGCGAAGTCATGTATCGCCATGGCGAATTAATCGTTGATTACTTTGAATCCGAAGACCGTGGCTGCCGCGATTTACGCAAACATATGGCCTGGTACCTCAAAGGTTTCCGTGTTCCATCAGAGCTGCGCCGCCAATTTGGAATGGTTGCCTCCCTCAAAGAACTTCGTTCACTTCTAGATCAACTCGATGATCAGCCTTACCCGATTGAGATTGGCGATAAACCACGTGGCCGCACAAGTAGTGGCCGCCCTCCAACTTTGCCTGATGGATGGCTCAATGATCCTGATGAAATGATTCATCTCGACGTTGAAGATATGTTCTCGGGCGGCTGATGTTTAAATTTTTTCGTCGGCTGATCTCACTTTTTCTTGCAATCGTGGCCATTATTCCGACATATGCACTCTTTGTAACCTGGCATTCGGCTCACAATCCATCTTTTCGCACAACAGCTGAAGTCATTGTTGTTCCAGGAGCGGCGCAATTAAATGGTGCACCCGGTGAAGTCCTCCTTGCGCGACTTGAAGAAGCTAAGCGCATCAGAGATTTAGGGTATGCACCGTTGATTATTACTGTTGGGGCTGGTGCACCAGGTGATCGAACTACAGAGGCTGCATCTGGAAAGTATTGGCTCGCTCATCACGGGGTGAAGAAGAGCACGGTAATTTCAATTCCTATCGGCCGAGATACCTTGAGTCAGACACAGGCATATATCAAGGTGATGAAGGAGAGAAAGATTTATAACGTCATCATTGCAACAGATGCATATCACTGCCAACGAGCGATGACGATGGCTAATGATCTCGGTGCAACTGCAACATGTTCGCCTGCGAAGACTGGCCCCAATTCATTAGAAAATTCTCATCTTCGCTACCTTGTACGCGAAGCAGGTGCCTATCTTGCCTACATCACGCTAGGTCGACGAGGGATTCATATCTCCGATCATCTGACCAATAACCAACTTGTAAGGTATGTACATGACATCGTCAGTTAATGGTTATAGCGAGAGCGATCAAGAACGCTTTCTCTACGAGCCTGCCAAACGTCCAGGACGTACCGAATTTATGCGTGATCGTGCGCGCGTTATTCACTCCGCTGCCCTGCGACGACTCGCAGCCAAGACTCAAGTTGCTGTCCCATGGGAGAACGATTTCCAACGCACACGTCTATCGCATTCACTGGAATGTGCACAGATTGGTCGCGAACTCGGAGAATCATTGGGCGCAGATCCCGATCTACTCGAGACTGCATGTCTGTCACATGACATGGGGCACCCACCATTTGGTCACAATGGTGAAGAGGCACTTGCTGAAGTTGCTGCACCTTGTGGTGGCTTTGAAGGCAATGCGCAATCATTTCGTTTACTTACTCGTATTGAAGCAAAGACTGTCGATAACAATGGAAAGAGCATGGGTCTGAATTTAACTCGTGCCTCACTTGATGCAGCAACAAAATATCCATGGGCAAGTGCTGAAAACCCCCGCAAATTTGGTGTGTACGATGATGATGTCGAAATCTTTAATTGGGTACGACAAGGTGCACCGGCTGGACGTAAATGTATCGAAGCGCAGATTATGGATTGGTCCGATGATTGTGCGTATTCAGTGCACGATTTTGAAGATGCAATCTTTGCCGGCCAAGTCACTGTCCAGAACTTCGATAACGATTTCGACATTCTGTATTCGGAGATGACCAATAGCTATGGAAGCGATGCAACGAAAGATGAAGCAGCGGCAGCCTTAACCAGATTGCAACAACTGTCGTGCTGGCCCATTAACTTTGATCGCAGCCATAGATCACTCGCGCGTTTGAAAGATACCGCCTCCCAATTGATTGGACGTTTTGTACTTTCAGCAGAGCTTGAGACTCGTAAAGTTCATGGCGATGGACCACTTACTCGTTACAGCGCAAATCTTGAAATTCCACGCGATCAGAAGATTGAGGTTGATTTTCTAAAATCAGTAGCCGGCCATTACCTCATTGGGGCATCTGCATCACAAGAGCGTTATGCAAAGCAGCAGATTGTCATCCACGAACTTGTTGACATGCTCTTCACCGCAGCCCCTAAAGAGTTGGACCCAATCTTTGAAGATGACTGGAAGGTTGCGACCACCGATGCGCAGCGACTTCGCGTAGTTGTCGACCAGATTGCCAGCCTGACCGACCCCGGCGCATATGCGCTCCATGCGCACCTTTCAAAGCGTAGATAAGGTAGGAACATGAGCGGTCGCATCAAGGCAGATGACATTGTCTATGTGCGCGAGCATGCACATATTGATGAAGTCGTCACCGCTGCGGGAGTTGCACTCAAGAACGCTGGTGGGGGACAGAAGAAAGGGCTCTGTCCTTTCCATGATGAGAAATCTCCCTCATTTCACGTAACACCATCAAAGAATTATTACCATTGCTTTGGCTGCGGAGCCGGCGGTGATGTTATTGATTTTGTGATGAAGACAGATCACTTAAGTTTTACCGAAACTATCGAACGACTTGCCTCCCAAATTGGCTACACGTTGCGCTATGAAGAAGGTGGCCCAACCCAACCGACGTCGCAGCGCTCTCGTCTCTATGCCGCAAACCTTGCTGCTGCAAAGTTCTATCAAGATTTACTGAATACATCCCCTGATGCAGCACATGGTCGCGATCTCTTAACTAAACGTGGATTTGATAAGGCAGCATGCGATGCATTTGGTGTCGGATATGCGCCCAATGGTTGGGATGGACTGACAAAACATCTACGCGCTGCAGGATTTACTATCGAAGAGTTAGAAGAGGCAGGTCTTTCCAAGATGGGCGAACGCGGACCCATCGATAAATTCCGCAATCGCGTGATGTGGCCGATCAAAGATATCTCTGGTGATGTCATAGGTTTTGGCGCTCGTAAATTGGCAAGTGATGAAGAAGATCAAGGTCCGAAGTACCTCAATACATCTGAAACCCCTATCTATAAGAAGTCACAAGTTCTCTATGGCCTGGATATGGCGAAGAAAGATATTGCCAAGAGTCGCCAAGTAGTTGTCGTTGAAGGCTACACCGATGTGATGGCTTGCCACCTTGCTGGAATCACCACTGCAGTTGCCACATGTGGAACTGCATTTGGCGATGATCACATTCGCATTATTCGCCGCCTACTTATGGATGCCGATACATTCCGCGGCGAAGTAATCTTTACCTTCGACGGCGATGCTGCAGGTCAGAAAGCTGCCATGAAGGCATTTTGCGATGATCAGAAATTTGTGACACAGACCTTTGTTGCTGTCGAACCCGATGGCCTTGATCCATGCGATCTTCGCCAACATAAAGGTGATTTAGCACTTCGGGATTTGATTGCAAAGCGCGTTCCACTCTTTGAGTTCGCAATTCGCACCGAGCTGAAGAAGCACGATCTCACAACTGCCGAGGGTCGTGTCAATGCGCTCAATACTGCAGCCCCACTCGTTGCTGCTATCCGCGATAAATCGCTGCGACCTGAATACATTAAATCGTTATCAGGATGGCTTGGTACAGAGACAGAAGTTGTTACATCGGCTGTCAATACTGCGCTGAAGAAAGTGACAACTGTTACTGAACCAATTGAGGCGCCCAATGCAGATACTGCATGGCGTCCAAATCCCACTGAACCAACCTTGATGCTCGAACGTGAAGTGTTGAAAGCAAAGTTACAGATGTCAGGACTGGTCTTAGATTGGAAGACAATCGAAGATGATGCATTTACCCATCCTGCCTATCGTGAGCTTCGACGCATCATCGACACCTTCGGAACTGAGCCTGCGCTCCTTGAAAATGTGACCGACGAACGTATGCGCCAATTATTTACAGAACTCTCTGTCGAACCTGTGCGCACAGATGGCGCAGTCTCTGAAAAATATGTTTCCAGTATTGTTGCAAGACTTCGAGAAGTATTGGTCAGTCGCAAAATTGCAGATCTCAAATCAAGTTTGCAGAGACTCAATCCTGTTGAAAATCAGACTCAATACAATGCAGCATTCGCCGATTTGGTAGCTCTTGAAACCCAGAAGCGGGGGCTCCACGAACTATCCATAGCCTCGTTGTAGCGTTGGATTTTGGCAGGTACATCGCCTGCGGTAGAGTTCGCATCTCATTCCCTGATAGCTCAACGGCAGAGCAGTCGACTGTTAATCGACAGGTTCTTGGTTCGAATCCAAGTCAGGGAGCCAGTTCCACTATTCATCCCACTCTCCGGGCTTCATCATGCAAATCTCAGCCCGGAGTCCTAATCTCATCCCATGAATTCAATCCAAAGTATCCCTCGTGGCGCAATAACATCCTGGCGAAGCCAATCAAATGGTCAGCGCATCTTGCGACTGTTCTTGGGAGTTACATGGATCTATGCCGGATGGGTCAAGGCCAGTGATGCAGGATTTCTCACTGCAGGTGCACCTACTTATATCGGTACACAGCTAGCGGCATTTGCTCAGAGTTCACCGATTGGAGCGATTCTCAATCACACCGTCGAGCATGCAGCGCTAGTCGGAATCTTTGTCATGGCTTCTGAGTTTGCAATCGGTTTTGCAACTCTTCTCAACGTTGCACCAACATCTGCAGCTTTTGGCGGATTCGCAATGGCCACAGGGTTGTGGCTCTCAAGTTCTTTCCACACATCTCCATACTTCTTAGCAAGTGATAGCGCCTACGCAATATTGTGGCTGGCTTATCTTCTACACATGATTGGAAAACGTACTATGCCTTCAATGAATATCGAACGTCGCGGAGTAATTCGAACCGGAGCCATTGGAGCAATCGCAGTACTTGCATCCTTTGCAGGTCGCGCATTCCCAACTGCATCAGCTGCATCAACTTCAGTGAAATCAACATCCAAGGGTGCAAAGGGCCAGATTATTAAACTGGCAGACCTACCTATCGGTGGAACTTTTAACTTCATTCATTCAACACAAGGAATGCCAGCGATTCTCTTTCGCACCAAGGTTGGTGTATTTGCATACTCTGCAATCTGCACACATCAAGGTTGCACCGTTGATTACGACAAGACTTCAAAACATCTCAAGTGCCCATGCCACGGCGCCGAATTCGATCCTGCCAACGGTGCCAAAGCAGTCGCAGGGCCAACACAAACCCCGCTTGGAAAGATCAGTGTAAAGGTCAGCGGCGCTTGGGTTATTGAAGCCTAATAATTTTCTCAAGAATTAACAGGCAAATCTCAGCAATCATAGGCAGAATATCGCTCATGAAGAACCTCAAAGTAATTATTGGTTTTGTTGTTGGCGCAGCTCTAGCAGCAACAATCGCTACTGCTGCGACAACTACAACAGGTGGCTCAATTAAGGCTTGTGCAGATAACCGCACACAGGCTCTCTATCTATCGAGCACTGGCACATGTTCTGCCAACCGCACACTTGTCGAAATCGGTGGAGCTGGCATGAATACCAAAGCCATTGCATCCCTTGTAACTCCCTCTGTTGTATCAATCTCAGTAACAACCGCGGCTGGTGGAGGCACAGGTTCAGGTTCGATTTATAAGACCAACTCTTCTTCAAGTTACATCATCACCAACAATCACGTTGTCAATACATCAGGTGCAGCTGCCACAATCAAGGTCGAACTCTCTAATGGTGACCAATACCCTGCAAAGATTGTGGGCCAGGATCCCGGTTATGACATTGCAGTGCTTCAGATTCAATTAGGTAATTTGCCTGTCGTAGCCATTGGAGATTCCACCAAGGTCAGCGTCGGCGACCCAGTTCTAGCTATTGGTTCACCTCTTGGTCTTGCAAGTACAGTGACAAGTGGAATTATCTCGGCGCTCAATCGTCCCGTATCTACCGGAACCGCTGATGCGCAGTCATATGTAGATGCGATTCAGACAGATGCTGCAATTAACCCTGGTAATTCAGGTGGCGCACTGATCGATGCACAAGGTCGAATCATCGGCGTCAACTCAGCGATTGCAACTCTCTCCAGTGGTTCAACAAGTGGAAGCATCGGACTTGGATTCTCCATCCCGATCAATGAAGCAAAACGCGTCATCGACGAGATTATTGCAACTGGAAAATCTACCCGACCAGTGCTCGGCGTCTTCTTCGATACAACCTTTACAGGTGAAGGTGCCAAGATTGGAAAACTTAGCCCAGGTGAAGGAGCCGAGAAGGCGGGAATCCCAGTTGGTGCAATTATTCGAAGTATCGATGGCGTCAAGATTCCTAATACCGATGCTGCAATTGTCCGCATTCGTTCCTATGCACCTGGTGCAACTGTCACAGTCGTTGTCGATCTTCCAACAGGTGGAAGTAAGACCTTCAAGGTCACTTTAGGGTCAGCACCAGCAATCTAATTCGTATTGGGTAGCACCTAACGAGTACATTTGCGTCATGGCGCTCTTCACTATGCAGGTATCTCTTCCCGATCGTCCCGGTTCACTCGGCATGCTCGCATCCGCAATTGGTTCTGCAGGTGCAGATATTCGTGGCCTTGAAGTCCTCAAGAGTGAAGATGGAATTGGCTACGACACAATCACGGTGGCAGTTCCCGGTACAGATCCATCTGATCTTGTTGAAATTCTTAATTCAATTGGCGGAGTAACTGTTCTCTCTATTGAACCGCTCGCCAATTAATTATTTTAAGCTAGTAACGCGCAGCGCTTGCTCCCGCACTTGGCAGAGATGTAAAGAATCTAGGTCTCTTAAATCCACGTGATTCAAATGCTGCTGTCACGGCCTCACGCGTCTTTGCAACATCCTGCGCCTTAATCAGAGCGATTGCGCTTCCACCAAATCCGCCACCGACCATGCGTGAACCCATGGCACCTGCGGCAAGGCAGGCATCAACGGCGAGATCGAGTTCTGGGCAAGAGACTGCGTAATCATCTCGTAGAGAGATATGTGATTGGTTGATGAGTTCTCCAAGAGTTTCAAAGTCTGAAGTACGCAGCGCTGTGACTGCAGCTAATACTCGAGCAATCTCAGTCACTGCATGTCGTGCGCGAATAAATTCAGTCTCTGTAATTTTTTCGCGGTTTGCTTGCAATACTTCAAGGGTCAGATGGCGCATCGATGGAATATTGAGTTTGGCTGCAACGGATTCGCAGGCTGCGCGACGTTCGGCATATCCACCATCGATAAGAGCATGGTGAGCCTGTGTGTCGATAATAAGAAGTTCAAGACCTGCATCTGCAACGTTAAAGGGAACAGATTCAGTAGTCAGATCTCGGCAATCAAGAAGAAGAGCGGCGCCTAACTTGCCCATTAATGAAACAGATTGATCCATGATGCCACATGGCATTCCGACATAATCGTTCTCAGCTTTTTGAGTGGCACGCGCTAAATCTTCAAGAGATTTATTGAGGGAAAAAAGTTCGTTAAGCCCAACTGCCACTGAACATTCGAGGGCTGCAGATGAGGAAAGCCCGGCACCTGCGGGAACGCTTCCATCGACCAAAATATCTACGCCAGTTGTAATTCCGAGGCTCCAGAGAACTCCAAGAACATATTTCTCCCAATCGCCCTTGCTTCCAGGCTTTACGTCGTGGATATCGATACTGAATATCTTCTCTTTACGTTGGTGAGACGCGATGCGGACCAAACCATCAGGGCGCGAAGCAATTGCTGCATAGGTGCGATCTGCGATTGCAAAGGGGAGTACAAATCCTTCGCTGTAATCAATATGTTCGCCGATGAGATTGACGCGACCAGGAGCTTCTGAAACTACTTCTGGTTTACGTCCGAAGAGCTCTTCAAAATTTCGTGCAAGTGAAGCCATTATTTAAAGCTTTACATCTTTAAGTTGTTGCGCAGATTGTTCAGGTTTCATATCCATAATAAATGCACCCATTGCAGATTCTGATCCGGCTAAATATTTGAGCTTGCCTGGTGCGCGACGCACGCTTGTGATCTGCCAATGCAGGCGAAGAAGGTCGCGACCTTCGCGCACAGGTGCTTGATGCCACGCTGCGATATATGCCATCTCGATACCAAATACTCCGTCAAGGCGCTGCATGACTTCAATGGCGATTGCAGGGAATGAATCGCATGCAGCAGGTGCAAGTTCTGATAGATCTGCAACGGGCTGTAAAGGAACGACATGAATCTCGAAGGGATAGCGAGATGCATAGGGTGTGTAGGCAACCCAATGTTCATTGCGAGCAATAATGCGAAGACCATCGCGAAGTTCGCGAGCAAGAATGTCATCAAAGAGAACGCGGCCAGTCTTGGCATGGTGCTCTCGTGCAACCGTAAGCATCTTGGAGACGCGAGGTGGAATAAAGGAATATGCATATATCTGACCGTGTGGGTGGGCCAGAGTTACGCCGATCTCTTCTCCGCGATTTTCAAAGGGCGCAATATGTGCAATAAACGGTAGTTGTGAAAGTTCGGTGGTGCGATCGCGCCATGCTTCGAGCAATGTGCGCACGCGTTGAGGAGAGAGAGTTTTAAATGAACCACCATGATCTGCAGTAAAACAGATTACTTCGCACTTACCCGCCGCAACTCCTTCATCGGTATCTGATCCCACCATGTCAGGAAGTGCAAAATCACCTGATGGTGGACGTAGCGAGGGAGAGCGGTTATCAAAGACGACAACTTCAAAATTATCCTCGGGAATCTCAGTAAGGAGTTCGCCCGTTGTAGGACAGAGTGGACATAACTCTTTAGGCGGCAAGAAGATGCGTCCTTGGCGATGAGCTGCCATTGCAACCCACTCATTGACCAATGGATCAAGGCGAAGTTCGCCGATTCCGGGTTGCTCTTCTTCAGGGCGCTGATCTGCAGCAGTGCGAGTCTGTCCAGCAGTGTCGTAATAGCGGATTGTGCGTCCATCATTCATGGTGCGGCTCGTGCGCACGATTCCTGCTGTGAGTTCGACGATCTCGTCCATAGTGTGCTTACTCTATCGTGCACTAAGCCCAGTTAAGGGTGCGTTCTATCGCTTTCTTCCACTCCGCGTAACCTTTATTGCGATTTTCTGCATTTGTTGTTGGGTTCCAGCGACGAGATTGCTTCCATTGTTTCTTCAACTCATCAGTGTTCTTCCAGAATCCAACTGCAAGACCTGCGGCATATGCAGCACCTAGCGCAGTTGTTTCGGTAATCAAAGGTCGAGTGATATCGATTCCCATAATGTCTGCCTGCATCTGCATGCAGAGTGAATTTGCTGTGATTCCACCATCGACGCGCATCTCGGTCATGGGCGTACCACTATCGGCAACCATGGCATCCATAACATCGCGAGTTTGATAGCAGATTGCCTCAAGAGCTGCGCGTGCAAGATGTGCCTTTGTTGCAGCGCGAGTTAATCCAACGATGACGCCGCGAGCATCGCTGCGCCAATAGGGAGCAAAGAGGCCAGAGAATGCCGGAACAAAGTAGACACCTGCTGTATCGGTAACGGATGAGGCAAGGATTTCAGTTTCTGCGGCGTTGGAGATGATTCCTAGTTGATCGCGCAACCATTGAATAGCAGAGCCAGTAACGGCAACTGAACCCTCGAGTGCGTACATCGCTGGCTGATTACCAAATTTATAACAGAGAGTTGAGAGTAGGCCATTCTTTGAACGCACAATCTCAGTGCCAGTATTGAGTAATGCAAAGTTTCCAGTGCCATATGTGGTTTTGGATTCACCACGTTCGAAACATACTTGCCCCACCATCGCCGCATGCTGATCACCGAGAATTCCTGCAATAGGAACGGCAGATCCAAATGGACCATGAGGATCAGTAGAGGCATAAATTTCTGATGAAGATTTTATCTCTGGAAGAACGGAGCGAGGAATACCAAAGTATTGAAGTAACTCTTCATCCCATTGCAGAGTTTCGAGGTTCATCAAGAGCGTGCGGCTGGCATTGGTGACATCGGTGAAATGAACTCCACCTTGCGTTCCACCCGATAAATTCCACAAAAGCCATGAATCAACTGTGCCAAAGCGCGCAGTTCCTGATGCAATCGCTACCTTCACCGGTGCGCAATTTTCTATCAGCCAGTGCATCTTGCTTGCTGAGAAATATGGCGCGACAGGAAGTCCGGACTTAAAAGTGATTGCTTCGACTGCGTCTGGGGAGAAAGTGGATAAATATTCAGCAGTGCGAGTGTCTTGCCAGACGATTGCGTTGTGAAGAGGATGGCCGGTTGAACTATCCCACGCAACTGTTGTTTCGCGTTGGTTGGTAATTCCAATCGCTGCTAAATCTGAGCCCAAAATATCGGCCTGCTTGAGAGCTGCGGCAATTACCTCTTTGGTGCGATCCCAAATTTCGGCTGCATCATGTTCGACCCAACCAGCTTGCGGAAGTATCTGTCGATGTTCGAGTTGATGCTGACCTACGACTTTTCCTTCGCCATCGAAGATCATGAAACGAGTGCTACTTGTTCCCTGGTCCAAACTTCCGATGTATGCCATATGCTTAAGCCTACTCAAAAGTCGCAAGACAACTCAAGAGAACTCAGGAATTGGTACCCCTTAGACGATGTTCACATCACAGCTCAATCCGCAACAACGCGCTGCTGCATTGACATCGCTTGCTACAGAAGAATTCGACATCCTCATTATCGGCGGTGGCGTCAACGGAGTAGGTGCCGCACTTGATGCAGTGACTCGTGGTCTCAAAGTTGCACTTGTTGAATCGCACGATTTCGCAGCCGGAACTTCAAGCCGCTCAAGTAAATTAATTCACGGTGGGCTTCGCTATCTTGAACAGTATGACTTCAAATTAGTACGCGAGGCGCTACGCGAACGCGAACTCATGGTCTCTACCCAATGCCCACACTTGGTAAAGCCAGTTAGTTTTCTCTATCCATTAACTGAAAAGGTAAAAGAGCGTACCTA
The DNA here is from genome assembly GCA_037143995.1 of Actinomycetota bacterium. Taxonomy (GTDB): domain Bacteria; phylum Actinomycetota; class Actinomycetes; order Nanopelagicales; family Nanopelagicaceae; genus Planktophila. The sequence continues at coordinate 4,847 of JBAWXP010000007.1, read as the reverse complement.
TGTAGGAGCAGGGCTTGCACTCTATGACGCTCTCCGCGGAATGAAGCGCGCACTACCTTCACATAAGCATTTAACAGGTAAGACAATTGCTGCAATTTCACCTTCACTTCGTCAAGACATCATCACCGGAGCAATCCGTTACTTTGATGCACAAGTTGATGATGCGCGACATACAATGATGATTGCTCGTACTGCAGCTCGACATGGTGCCGTAATGGCCACAGGTGTGCGGGTCGAAGACCTCATTCGCAATGGCAAGAGAGTTACCGGCGTAGTAGCTGTAGATACAGCGACAAAAAAGAAGATCACTATTTCAGCCAAGGCAACAATCATGTGCGCTGGAGTCTGGAGCGATGAACTTCATGCCAAGTTTGAGCTGACTCCCGGTTACACAGTTGCGATGTCTAAGGGTGTTCATATTGTGCTTCCAGGGGATGCCATTAAGTCACAAGATGGAATTATTCTTAAAACTCCAGTCTCTGTTCTCTTCTTAATCCCTTGGGGAGATAAGTGGATTGTCGGTACAACAGATACTCCTTACGACGGAGATCGAGCGAATCCACGTGCAACCCAAGAAGATGTCCAGTACATCTTGGATCAGGCCAATCGAGTACTCGAACCACAGATCAAGGCAGATGACATCCTTGGTGTATTTGCAGGCCTTCGACCGCTTGTTGCAAATAAAACTGGTTCTGCAACAACGAAACTATCCCGCGAACATACTGTCGATCGCCCAGCACCTGGATTTGTCAGTATTGCCGGCGGTAAATACACCACCTACCGAGTTATGGCTAAGGATGCAGTTGACCTTGCAGTCTTAGACCTTCGCAGACTGGTCAATGAATCTGTCACTGATAAATTGCCGCTGATTGGCGCCGATGGTTATTTCGCACTCGTGCAACAAACCTCAAAAATCTCTGAAAAATACTCTATTTCTGAAGCAACAGTGACGCACTTACTTGATCGTTACGGATCGCTGATTGAAGAAATCCTCGAAATTATTGATGCAGACTCTTCAATGGCGCAACGCCTTATCCCTGAACTTCCTTACATCAAGGCAGAAATCTTGCATGCAGTCACGCACGAAGGAGCGCTTTCAGTTGAAGATGTCTTGCTGCGCAGAACTCGAATCTCCTTTGAAGCTTTCGATGGAGGCGTAGATGTGGCAGCCGATGTGGCAAAAATTATTGGAGCACAACTTGGATGGGGAGCAAAAGAGCGAAGCGCTTCAGTAGATTCATTTATCGAATTGATGGAGAAAGAAGAAGAAGCTCTCGTCGAGCTCGTTAATTCTTAATCTGATTTTTACAACCATCAACCGCCGGTTTTACTACGGGCTTCTTAACTTTCGTTGGTGGAGGAGTAGGTCCCTGTTCGACAGTAATCACAAGAGGAGTCTTCACCTCTGCATGTGTTCCTGATGCATCTTTAAAGCCAACATTTCCAACCCACGTTCCTGCCGGAATTCCTGCAATCGTCAATTTCCAGGATCCACTTGTCTCGCGTGCAATGGTTTGAACTACCTTGGGAACGCTCGTATTGGAAGAGTTGAAGTAATACCTCACGCTTCCAGTGACAACGGGTGAACTATCTGGGCGCTTAACATCAACGTTGATAGTGACATTTTTATTTGTCGTTGTGGCCAGCACCGAAGTCAGCACAATCGTTGACGTTTCACCCTGTGGCATCTGATCGGCAATTTCTGGAATCCACGTACCAGTAAGCAAGCTTTGGAATTTTTCAGCTGGCCCACCAAATATATTGAGGTCAACGCGGGTGCCAGGAACTCCGTACTTAGGTGCAATTCCACATGACGAGTACTGCCATACGGTCCAATTTGCAGAACATTGTGAAGTCGTCCATGAGTGAACAAAACAGCCACCCGGCTTTACATTGGGCTTTGCACCATCTTTTGCAGGATTAATTGCGTATTGAGCAATCCAGAGCGGATACGTTGCGAGCTCTTTATCCCGAATCAGCGATGCTTCAAGGAAGTGAGGGGATGAGTAAATAAATGGAGTGCGCGCAGTCTTAGCTTTGAGGGCTTGGAGAAATGTTTTAGCCCACAGCGTTGCAGCGCTGCGAGTGGCATATTTCTTACAGACCTTAGTACTACTGAGCTGAACACAATTATTTTCAATGTCGAGGGCAACGGGAAGATCCATCGCATTAAAGCCACCAAGAGATGCAATTCTCCATGTCACTTTGAGCGCCTGCACCCGAGCATCGCGTGCGATTGCAGTGGGGGAGGTGACATTTGGCAAGACGGCATAGTGATAAAAACCTGTATAGATACCAGCAGCTTGTGCTGCAGCACGGTCACCCTTTAAATATTTGACTGATAATTGATCCGCATCATCTCGCGTATCGGATGCTTTAATCATGACGAAGGAGATTCCCGCCGAATGCATTTTGTTAAAATCAATCTGCTTGTCATCAGGATGTTGCCAGCGACTGATATCTAAGCCAGCAATTTTGCCGCCAGGCCCACTACTTGAAAGATCGGTGGCACTTGCAACCGATTGAAAAGAGAGTGAGAGAAAGCACGTTGCTGCCAGTGCTACAAGAAATTTCTTCACTTTTCCACCACTACAACGTTGACTGTAAAAATATCGTAAATGGCGCCTTGCAACACAGCGCGATGGCGAAGGCGTGCCTCTTGGTAATTGTGGCCTGTCGCCAACTTATTGCTATCGGCAAAATCCAAGGTCAGTCGCCCGTTTTCAAAAGACTCTAAACGTGCATCAAAGTATGCAATCCAGATAACACGGTCTCGGCTTTCAACGAGATCCAGAACTTCATTCCATCTCTTTCGAAGATCAGAGAGCGTGAGTTCTGTATTCATGCGGTGACTTTACCGCACAGGGTTAATGTCGAGGCGCTCCTAGCCATTTGAAATACTCGCCCGCCAAGATAACTCGCAAATTTCTACTTCTATCTGGCGAGATTGAAAGATGTTGTGCGATGCGCGCCACAATCTGCTCGACGGATTTTTCAGAGACAAAACGTACTCGTGCGATTTCAGAGTTGCTCAATCCTTGAGAAACCAGGCGTAGAGTCTCAATTTGAATATCTGTGAGATCGCTCAAGATGCTGATAAATGAATTCTCGTGAATAGCTGAGTGGATACTTATCCATTTCATATCTGATCCATCATCAGCTGCTTCTACACATTCTGAAAGCGCAAAGGTAATGATGGAGAGATCAGAGACCGAGCGCTTTAGAATAATTTTGCTACCACGGGGGATATTTCTCTCGAGTAGGCCGAAGAGTCTGAGATCAGGGCACGATGTAATGATGACGATTCCAAGCGCAGGATCAATCTTTCTAAATCTCTGCAAGAGCCCCACAGCTTCTTCTCCAGAGAACTGAAGATCAATAAGAACTATCTCCGGCTGAAGTGAGCGGAATAGATTCTCTGCAAGAAAGATATTTGAGGCTTCTCCGACCACATTGGTGCTATGTAATCGCAAAGAGGCCGACATTGTTGCGAGTTCAAATGCATCATCGTTAATGAGCAAGACCCGCGCAGGATTCGCCAGAGTTTTAACCATAGATAAGGGTAGTTCCCTTTCACAGAAATGTAAGAGAAGGGATATCCCTAGTGTGCGCGCTTCTTTACTTTCGAGTCTACGCCTCGAATTTATAACCTAATCCACGAATAGTTTGAATCAATACTGGATTAGCAGGGTCTTCTTCAATCTTTGAGCGCAAACGCTTGATATGAACATCAAGAGTTTTGGTATCTCCGTAGTAATCGCCACCCCATACGCGATCAATGAGTTGTCCACGAGTTAACACACGACCTGAATTTCGCATTAAGAATTCAAGGAGTTCAAACTCTTTGAGTGGAAGCGGTATGAGTGCACCTTTAACTGTGACTTGGTGACGCTCGATATCCATGCGGATTCCACCGACGCTATGAATTCCAATACTTTCAGAGTTACCTGATTCATCTGAAACTCCACGACGCAGGACTGCCTTAATGCGTGCAACAAGTTCGCGCGCTGAATATGGCTTTGTTACATAATCATCTGCACCAAGTTCGAGGCCGACTACCTTGTCTACTTCAGAATCTTTCGCTGTCAACATAATGATTGGAATATTTGAACTGGTACGGATTGTGCGACAGACATCAATCCCGGAAATCTCGGGAATCATGAGGTCGAGGAGCACTAAGTCATATTGATTTTCATTGAAGGCTGCTATGCCCTGCTTGCCAGTTTCAGCCACGCGGGTTTCAAACCCTTCCTTTTCAAGAAGGAAACTAAGCGCTTCTGAAAATGAAACCTCATCTTCGATAATCAGTATCCGGGTCATTCTTGAGTTTCTCCTGGCGTTTGGTAGATGGGTAAGCGAAGTGCAAATGTGGAACCCACGTTAGGAGAACTCCACACAGTGATATCTCCTCCGTGTTTTGTGGCAACGTGCTTCACTATAGAAAGTCCAAGTCCCGTGCCACCTGTTTCGCGTGAGCGAGCGGGATCGACCCGATAGAAGCGTTCGAAGATTCGCTCCAAATCTGATTCGGGTATTCCGATTCCTTGGTCTGCAACAGAAATAGTGACGATTCCGCCTTCGATAGTTGTAGAAATTGAAACGTTTGTATTTTCAGGGGAGTAATTGATCGCATTCTCAATCAGATTATGAATCGCCATTAAGAGTTGATCGCGATCACCAAATACTGTCACGGAAACTTCAGATGATACGGATATACCAATTTTACGCGCATTCGATGTGGTGAGGCATTGATCTACTGCCTCGGCAATCAAATCATTGAGTAACAGTGGTTCTGCCATCTGAAGTGGGTCAGAATCTTGAAGACGCGAGAGGTTGATGATTTCTTG
>JBAWXP010000006.1:0-20570 GCA_037143995.1 Actinomycetota bacterium | reverse complement strand
TGGATACCGTGCCTCTGATTGCTCCTCTTGTAGGTGCACTGAGAGAGCATCATCCAGGCGCTGATACTTCAGGAATCGAGAGAGCATTTCTCGTCGCGGAGCAAGCTCACAAAGGGCAGCTGCGAAAATCTGGTGAAGAGTACATAACTCATCCGGTTGCAGACACGCAGATCCTGGCTGAACTTGGACTCAATGAGACAACACTTATCGCGGCGCTTCTGCATGACACAGTAGAAGACACTCCCTATTCATTAATTCAACTACGGACAGATTTTGGTGATGAGATTGCCAATCTTGTAGATGGCGTTACCAAACTCGACAAATTGACCTATGGTCCAACGGCTGAAGCAGAGACCGTCCGAAAGATGGTTGTTGCAATGTCGAGAGATATTCGAGTTCTCGTTATTAAATTGGCGGACCGGCTTCATAATGCGCGCACCTGGAAGTTTGTCTCTAGTGATAGTGCATCTCGTAAGGCACGTGAGACTCTCGATATTTACGCCCCACTTGCTCATCGCCTTGGAATGAATGCCATCAAGTGGGAGCTCGAGGACCTCTCTTTCGAGATCCTCGAACCCAAGAAGTTTGATGAAATTTCGCGCCTTGTAGCAGAGCGGTCCCCGTCGCGCGATGCACTTACGAGTGAAGTTATTGATTCAGTTGAATCAGATCTACTTCGTGATTCAATTACGGCAACTGTTACTGGGCGCAAGAAGCATTTCTTTAGCGTCTATCAAAAGATGGTTGTACGCGGTCGTGAATTTAACGATATCTACGATCTCGTCGGCATTCGCGTCTTAGTCAACGATGTGCGAGATTGTTACGCAGTCCTCGGTTCTATCCATGCACGTTGGAGCCCAGTCCCTGGACGTTTCAAGGATTACATCGCGATGCCTAAGTTCAATCTCTATCAATCTCTTCATACAACCGTCATTGGTCCCAATGGAAAAGCAATTGAGATACAGATCCGTACCTTTGATATGCATTCGCGTGCTGAGTTCGGTATTGCAGCGCACTGGAAGTACAAGCAAGGGGGAGAACCTGATAACAGCTCTCCTGAGATGTTATGGCTGCGCCAACTTCACGAGTGGCAGAAAGAGACTGAAGATCCATCTGAGTTTCTTGAAGCGCTTCGTTTCGATTTGGGGAGTCCTGAAGTCTTCGTTTTCACACCTAAAGGATCTGTTGTGGCACTCCCTGGCGGTTCGACTCCAGTCGACTTCGCATTCTCGGTACATACTGATGTTGGACTGCGGTGCGCTGGCGCCAAGGTAAATGGTCGTCTCGTACCGCTGGAATCGAAACTTGCAAATGGTGATGTTGTTGAGATCGTCACCAATAAAGGAGAGCACGCAGGACCTAGCCGTGATTGGCTCAACTTCGTTAAGAGTCCGCGCGCGCGTTCAAAGATCAAAGCGTGGTTTAGCAAGGAGCGACGTGAGGAAGCAATTGATGCCGGTCGTGAATCAATAGCGCGTCAAATGCGTAAAGCAGGTCTACCTTTACAGAAGATTTTTTCAGGACATGCGTTACTGGAACTAGCTCACGAGATGCGTTATGCAGATATTGATGCGCTCTACAGCGCAGTAGGCGATGGACATGTCTCGGCTGCCTCAATCATCGACAAACTCGTTGCAAGTATGGGCGGTGAAGATTCCCACCCTGAGCAAACTATTGAAAGTATTCCGACAGGCGTTCAGGGAACCAGACGTACTTCCAGCGCTGTCGTGGTTGAAGGTGTTGATGATGTGCTGGTGAAGCTAGCACGTTGTTGTACGCCGGTACCAGGAGATCCCATCATGGGCTTCATTACGAAGGGTTCAGGCATCTCAGTGCACCGAATCGATTGCATCAACGCCGGTGATCTTCGCGAAAATCAAGTCGAGAGAGTTGTCAAAGTAACCTGGCTTGCTGGAGCAGCAAGTCTTTTCTTAGTAAACATTCAAGTAGAAGCGCTCGATCGTGCTCGCTTACTTGCAGACGTTACTCGAACTCTGTCAGAACAACATGTAAATATCTTAAGCGCAGCTGTAAGCACAACAAAAGATCGCGTTGCTATCTCTAAATTTACCTTCGAGATGGCTGATGCAAAGCATCTTGATTCAGTGCTGGCAGCGGTTCGCTCGATTGAAGGCGTCTATGACGTCTACAGAACCTAATTAATAATTAGTTAAATTCAGCGAGGTGTTTTTCAGCTTCAGCAAGCCAGACCTTGCGGGCTTCGGCCGAGTCGAGAGCTTCTTTAGCCTTCTTCTCATTGCCCGCCGTCTGTGACTTTGCTGCAACCTTCGCATAATTCTCGATTGATTCGGTAAGTTGTTTAACAACTTCTGCGGCTCGAGCCTTTGCGCTCGGATCAGTCTTACGCCAAATCTCAGCTTCAGCTTCCTTAATCGCATTTTCAACTGCTGCAACGCGAGTATCGAAGGCAGCCCGCTTGTCGCGATTTGTGATTCCGATCTTGGTCCAAGAATTCATGAGTTCGCGGAAAGTATTTTTAGCTACCTTCACATCTGTAAATGGAAGAATTGCTTCGATCTGAACAATCAGTTCCTCGCGCTTAATGAGGTTTGCAGCCATTGAAACTTCACGCTTCTCTAAGTCAGCGTTCTTAGAGGCGAAGAATTGATCTTGAGCTGCCTTAAATCGAGCCCACATCTTTGCATCATCGTTCTTCTTTCCACGACCTGCGGCCTTCCACTGATCCATCAAAGTCTTAAATTGACGAGCCGTGGCGACCCAATCTGTAGATGTTGCTAACTTCTCAGCTTGTTCGATGATGACAATCTTGGCCTCGGAGACCTTGCCGGCAGTTGCCTCTAGTTGCGCGAAGTGTGTACGGCGACGCTTATCGAACTTATTTCTTGAACCAGAGAAACGTTTCCAGAAATCAGCATCAGATTTCTTATCAAGTCGGGGAGCAGCCTTCCACTCATCTAAGAGCGCCTTGAGGCGATCGCCAGTGACTTTCCAATTCTCAGAGAGCGCCAGTGACTCAGCTTCGGCAACAATCTTTTCCTTCTCAACGAGGATTTGCTCTCGACGCGCAGCTTTAGCGACAGCTTCGGCTGCCTTCTTTGCTTCATATGCCTCGCGATGGCCTTCAATGAGTGGTTCGATCTGCTCAACCGATTGCGCAAGCGCTGCTAAATCTCCGACACCGTTAAGTTCAGATACTTGATGGCGCAATTTCTTTACGGCTTCATATGCATCTTGAGGAACCATGGCACCACTTGTGATGCGAGCTGCAGTGAGCGCTACTTCAGATGCGAGCGCTTCAAATTTACGAACAAAGTAGGCAAGTGCTTCTTCAGCAGTCTTGCCGGGATATGAACCGACAGCCTTCTCGCCATCAGGGGTACGAACAAAGACAGTCCCATCGTCTGCAACACGACCAAATTGTGAAGGGTCTCCGATAAGTGCAGATGCTGCACTCGGATTTGAATGAGTATGAGCCAATGTAGATGGATTGATATCGGTCATGATGTTCCCCTTCAGCGCGTTAGCCGTTATCTATGTAGACGCGGCCTTCGTTGATATGTGCGAATGTTTAAGAGGTCAAAGGTACCCTGTGCATCCACTAGTAGTAAATCCTCGCAAGAAATTGGGTCCCATAGTGCTTGTTCGTTCCTTTCCGGCCCCCATGTACGCAACCAATTGCTGGGTGATTGCTCAGGGCGAGGGGCAAGAGTGCATCATCGTTGACCCCGGTATGCCCGACATTTCACGTGATATCGAGATGATCATTGAAGAGCATCACCTCAAACCAGTTGCAGCGCTATTAACGCATGGGCACTTAGACCACACATTCTCTATCAAACCTCTTGCAGATGGATACGACATTCCTGCATACATCCACTCTGAAGATCGTCGCTTCATCGCTGATCCAGTCGGATTACATGGCGAACAATTTGTATCGCAATTAGCTGGAATGGAATTTGCAGAACCACTATCGGTTAAGGAGCTGAAGAATGATGCAGTTCTTGATCTTGTTGGAATGAAGATAGTAGCAATCCATGCCCCCGGACATACTCGTGGCTCCTTAATGTTTACTATCAATGATGAACTTCTCGTGAGTGGAGATGTTCTCTTTGCTGGGGCGATTGGTCGCACTGACCTTCCAACAGGGAGCGCACAAGAGATGACGCAGACCTTGAAAAGAAAGGTTTTGACTCTCAACGATGACTTACGCGTGCTCACAGGACATGGGCCTGAGACCACGATTAAATTCGAGCGAAAAAACAACCCTTATCTGAAAGAATTGACTCTATGAAGTTCGAGAAGATACAGGCACCGAAAGGTGTGCGTGAATATCTGCCTCCGGAGTCCCAATCCTTCGACTGGGTTCGTGAGCAGCTGATTTCTCCTGCCAAAGCTGCGGGATATCAATTGATGGAACTTCCCGTCTTTGAAGATACCAACCTCTTCACTCGTGGTGTTGGAGAATCAACAGATGTTGTATCGAAGGAGATGTACACCTTTGAAGATCGTGGCGGTCGTTCAATCACTCTTCGACCAGAAGGAACTGCTGGCGTCATGCGCGCTGTTATCGAGTCAAACCTTGATCGTGGACAATTACCGGTAAAAGTTTGGTACTCAGGACAATTCTTTCGTGCAGAGCGTCCACAAGCAGGTCGCTACCGTCAGTTCTACCAAGTAGGCATAGAGGCGATTGGCATTGATGACCCTGCGCTCGATGCTGAGGTAATTGCTATTGCAGATCGCGGATTTAAGAATCTTGGGCTTAAAAAATATCGTTTAGAGATTACTTCACTCGGGGATGTGCAATCGCGCGCGGCTCATCGGGTAGATTTACTGAAATTTATTTCGGGGATGCAATTAGATGAGGCTACTGCAGCTCGCGCGCAGATCAATCCATTACGACTCTTCGATGACAAGCGCCCTGAGATGCGAGAGATGATGTCGAAAGCGCCGATACTTCTAGATTACTTATCGCCCGAATCAGCCCAGAACTTTGCGCAAGTGCAGAGTTATCTCACTGCGATGGGAATCGCCTTCACCATTAACCCACGAATGGTTCGTGGCCTGGATTATTACACTGGCACAACATTCGAATTCATTCATCCCGACCTTGGTGCGCAAAGTGGTATCGGCGGAGGCGGTCGTTATGACGGTTTGATGGAGACTCTCGGAGGACAAGCGCTCTCAGGAATCGGCTTCGGTCTTGGTGTAGATCGCGCACTCCTAGCCGCTATTGCCGAATCAAGCGTCCCGAGCCAAGAGTTCACATCAGATCTCTTCATAATTCCATTGGAAGAAGATTCAAAAAGTGAGGCACTCATCATTGCTCAAACTCTGCGTGCATCGGGAATCCGCACTGAAATCGCTTTTGGAGATCGCGCTCTGAAAGGTGCAATGAAGGCAGCCGATAAGTCAGGTGCGCGCTATGTCATAGTTCTTGGAGAATCTGAACGTAGCAACGGCTGCGTCGATCTCAAGAGAATGTCAGATGGAGTTACATCCTCAGTTAAGATTGCCCAATTACAGGATGAGTTGCAGCGAGCACTTTCGCTGTAGGTCACCATCATTTAAAGGCGGCGCTTCACAATGTTAAGAAACCAGGACGCAGGATCAATTCGCGCCTCCCACGTGGGTCAGACTGTAATCCTTGCTGGTTGGGTCGCTCGTCGACGAGATCATGGTGGAGTCGCATTTATCGATCTGCGTGATGCAACGGGCTCAGTGCAAGTGGTGATTCGTGACGAGAAGTTAGCGGGACAATTACGCGCCGAGTGGTGTCTACAAATCACTGGTGAAGTCGCACTTCGCCCTGCAGGTAACGAGAATTCAAATATCCCAACAGGTGCTATTGAAATTATGGGCGACGATGTCGTTGTTCTCAGTGAGTCAGCACCGTTGCCATTCCCTGTTGATTCAGGGAGCGAAGCTGAAATATCTGAGGAAGTTCGTTTGAGATACCGCTACCTCGATTTGCGCCGTGAGGGACCTGCGGCAAATCTTCGACTGCGTTCTAAGGTAACCACAGCTATCCGAAACGTAATGGAGAACCTAGATTTTCTTGAGATTGAGACTCCGTATCTCACGCGTTCAACGCCCGAAGGTGCTCGCGATTTCTTAGTCCCTGTTCGATTACAACCTGGTAGTTGGTATGCACTTCCGCAATCTCCACAACTCTTTAAGCAATTACTTATGGTTGCCGGCATGGAGCGCTATTACCAAATTGCTCGTTGCTTCCGCGATGAAGATTTCCGCGCAGATCGCCAACCAGAATTCACGCAACTCGACATCGAAATGTCGTTTGTCGATCAAGCAGATATTTTGGCAGTGGCAGAAAAGATTCTTGTGAAGGTATGGAAGGAAGCTGTCGGTTACGATATTCCAACTCCCATTAAACATATGACTTACCTAGACGCAATGGATAGATACGGTTCAGATAAACCAGATTTGCGATTTGCCTACGAACTCACAGAGGTAACTGAATTCTTTAAGGCGACACCATTTAGAGTTTTCCAAGCACCATATGTAGGAGCAGTTGTGATGCCTGGGGGAGCAGATTCACCTCGTCGCGAACTTGATGCGTGGCAAGATTGGGCCAAGGCACGTGGAGCAAAGGGAATTGCATACATTCTCGTTAATGCCGATGGAACACTCGGGGGACCAGTCTCGAAGAATATTTCAGAAGATGAGCAGGCAGGAATTGCGGCCCTTGTTGGCGCAAAGCCAGGGGATGCAATCTTCTTCGCAGCTGGTGAACGATCCGCGTCCCAGCAATTACTTGGAGCTGCGCGACTTGAAATAGGAAAGAGATGCAACCTCATTAACCAAGGCGCATGGGAATTTCTCTGGGTTGTAGATGCGCCGATGTTTGAGCCAACAGATAATGGTGGTTGGACTGCAGTACATCATCCATTCACTGGTCCGAAGCCAGAATTTGCAAAGACATTCAAAGCTGATCCGGCTTCTGCTCTTGCCTACGCATATGACATTGTTCTTAACGGAACTGAATTGGGTGGAGGATCTATTCGTATCCATGATCGCCTGATGCAGAAGGATGTCTTCACTGTCATCGGCCTCTCTGATGAGGAAGCCCAAAGTAAGTTTGGATTTTTATTAGAAGCATTCAATTACGGTCCGCCTCCTCATGGCGGAATCGCATTGGGATTAGACCGTGTATGTGCACTGTTGACTGGCTCCGATTCCATCCGCGAAGTAATTGCATTTCCAAAGACTGCAAGTGGCGGAGACCCACTGACGGGTGCGCCAACACCGATTACACCTGCGCAACGAAAGGAAGCGGCCATCGATTGGACTCCTCCAAAGGAGTAAGTCAGGTAGGCTAATAACTATGGGTCCAGGCGGAATTGCAACGATTATCGCAGCAGTATCACTTCTAGTGATTGCTGTAGCAATCTCCTATACCGTTATTCGAGTCAGCCGATTTATCGATGAGGCTAAGGTCTCTCTCAAGGCTTTTACTGACGACACAACCCCACTTCTTGCAGAATCGACTCGTACTCTCGAGCTCATCAACAGCCCACTTGAAAGTTTTGCAAAGATCACGAAGAACGTTGAAGAAGTAACAACAAAAGTTACTGGAGCAACGACAGGTTTTATGGATAGTCCTACTGGTCGTGTAGCTGGAGCGCTTCTCGGCGCTGCATCTCTGAACAAGGGTCGCAAGTCGAAGAAAAAATCTGACTAGTGGAATCCGCCGAAATCCGTTCGCGCTGGCTGCGCTTCTTTGAAACTGAGAACCGACAAGGTTTAACTCATACCGTTGTTCCATCTGCTTCACTCATTGCAGATGATCCAAACCTTCTCCTAGTCAATGCGGGTATGGTCCCTTTTAAACCATATTTCCTCGGTGAAGTAACTCCTCCATATAAGCGAGCCACATCAGTACAGAAATGTGTTCGCACCTTGGATATCGATGAAGTAGGCAAGACGACACGGCATGCATCCTTCTTTCAGATGTGTGGAAACTTTTCATTTGGTGATTACTTCAAAGAAGGTGCAATCTCACTTGCTTGGGAGCTTCTCACTCGCCCCATCAGCGATGGTGGCTATGGATTCCCTGAAGAGCGTTTATGGGTAACTGTCTATCTAGATGACGATGAAGCAGCTGATATCTGGCATAAGAAGATCGGTATTCCCCGCGAACGTATTCAACGCCGCGATATGGCAGATAACTTCTGGTCCATGGGCGTGCCAGGTCCATGTGGTCCATGTTCAGAGATTTATTACGATCGTGGTCCCGAATATGGTGTCGAAGGCGGACCTGTCGCCGATGAAAATCGTTATATGGAAGTCTGGAACCTCGTCTTTATGCAGAATGAGCGAGGCGCAGGCGGTGGAAAAGATAGCTATCCAATTCTCGGCGAGCTACCTGCAAAGAGTATTGACACCGGTTTAGGTCTTGAACGCACTGCAGCTCTGTTGCAAGGCGTTGAAAATATTTATGAAATCGATACAACGATGCAGATTCTTACCAAGGCATCATCACTTGCAGGTGTTGCTTACGGAAAATCACAGAATACAGATGTTTCACTTCGCGTTGTGGCAGATCATGCCCGTACCTCGGCGATGCTTATCGGCGATGGTGTCACACCAGGTAATGAAGGCCGTGGTTATGTACTGCGCCGCATGATGCGTCGCACTATTCGTAATATGCGCCTCATGGGAGTGAACGATCCCATCATGTCCGAACTCACTATCGCAGCTATCGGTGCGATGGGTCCGCAATACCCTGAGCTCATAGCGGATAAGAAACGAATTCTTGCCGTCTCAGTTGCCGAGGAAGAATCATTCTTGCAAACTCTTAAATCTGGAACACAAATTTTTGATATGGCATCCACGCAGTTGAAAGCAAGTAAGAAGAACCTTCTCCCAGGCGCTGAAGTATTTAAGCTACATGACACCTATGGCTTCCCTTTTGATCTCACCCTTGAGATGGCCCGCGAAGAAGGTCTAGAAGTTGATGAAGACGGCTTTAGACGTCTTATGAATGAACAGCGCGATCGCGCTAAGGCCGACTCAAAAGCTAAGAAGAGCGGTCACACCGATTTATCTGAGTACAAGAAGATTGCTGATGCAAAAGGTGCATCGACATTCGTTGGATATACCCACAACGAGGTCGATTCTGTTATCAATGGAATTCTGGTTGATGGAATCAGTGTTGCATCTGCAATTTCTGGTCAAGATGTTGAAATTGTTCTCGATCGCACTCCTTTCTATGCCGAGGGCGGAGGACAGCTTGCCGATGGTGGTCGTATAACTCTTGCCAACGGAGCAGTTGTAGAGATAGAAGATGTACAGACTCCAGTTACTGGACTTTCAGTTCATCGCGGACGAATCATTTCAGGTGAGGTATCCACGGGTTCCCAAGCTTTGGCAGCAATTGATCTCGAGCGTCGCAACGCGATTTCGCGCGCACATACTGCAACACATATGGTGCATAAGGCGTTCCGCGAAATTCTTGGAGAGACCGCAACGCAGGCAGGTTCAGAGAATTCACCTGGCCGTTTTCGTTTTGATTTCCCATCAACGGGGGCTGTCTCTGATTTAGTACTTAATGAGGTCGAGTCTCGAGTAAATACCCTGCTGCTCGACAACTTGGCTGTCACTGCCGAAACAATGACCCAAGATGCTGCAAAGAAGATCGGAGCAATGGCTCTCTTCGGTGAAAAGTACGGAGATCAAGTTCGAGTTGTCAGCGTTGGAGATTGGGCGCGCGAACTCTGTGGAGGAACCCACGTGGAACGCTCTGGTCAGTTAGGGCTCATCAAACTCTTGAGTGAATCATCCGTCGGCGCTGGAGTGCGTCGCGTTGAAGCACTGGTCGGAGTAGATGCCTATAAATTCTTAGCCCGCGAACATATCTTGCTCAACTCGCTCACCGAGATTATTAAGGGCGCTCGTACTGAGGAGCTGCCGGAGCGAATTTCTGACCTTCTTGTCAAGATTAAGGATATCGAGAGGGAATTGGCAGCAGTTCGTTCAACGCAGGCTATGGGTCAGATTGGCGCACTCGCTGATTCGGCTCAGATCATTCATGGAACGTCTGTAGTAACAGCTGTGCTTCCGGATGGAATAACTGGCGATGACTTGCGCAAGATTGCATTGGATCTTAAAGCTCGAGCGGTGCAATCAGTTGTCGCACTGATTAGTGCAAATGAAGGAAAGCCCGTGCTCGTTGTTGCAGTAAGCGATGCTGCGAAGGCAACCGGCCTCAAGGCGGGAGCGCTTGTCAAGATTGGATCAACAATTCTTGGTGGTGGCGGTGGCGGTAAAGATGATTTCGCACAAGGTGGCGGGACAGACCCTTCTCAATCACAGAACGCACTGCAAGCAATCGTAGATTCATTATCAGGGAAGTAGCAGATATGAGAGGCCGTCGTATCGCCTTCGATTATGGTGACGTGCGAACCGGTGTTGCACTGTGTGACCCAGATGGAATTCTCGCTTCACCGTTAACAATATTGCAGAGCAGGGATAAGGATTTCCTCAACGATGTTGTAGAACTCATCACCGAACACGAGGTAATTCACATCTATATCGGACTTCCAGTACACATGTCCGGGACTGAAGGAGAGAGCGTCGAGAAAGTGCGAGCCTTCTCTCAATCACTTGCAGAACGAGTAAACGTGCCTATCTCAATGGTTGACGAACGCCTCTCAACAGTCAGTGCACAGAGACAGTTAAAAGATGCCGGTGTGTCGTCAAGAGATTCCAAGGGGCTTATTGATGCCATGGCAGCCGTTGCCATCCTTGAGCAAGGTCTATCGCGTGAAAATCTGGATTAACTCCGCGCTTTTTCGTGCGAGCACTGCGCTCGTATTGATTGCTGTTCTCACCTTCTCCTTACATCTCATTCGAATTCCAGGATCAGGGGCTCCGGATTTCACGTGCTCTACCGAGTCCACACACACAGCAAATATTGAGATTACATCCGGTGAATCAGGTTCATCTATCGCTCAATCGCTCTTTACAGCAGGAGTCGTGAAATCTTCTGAAGCCTATTTCCGAGTCGCCGTTGGTGATGCTAGGTCGCAGAAAGTTGCGCCCGGAAATCACCGTATTGATGTTGGTATTTGTGCGTCGATGGCACTTGAACAATTACTCGACTCTTCTCGTATCTCTGGTCTGATAAATATTACCGAGGGTGCATGGTTGACCGAGATTCTTCCGCAGTTCTATGCCGCGGGAATGAGTAAGGCAGATGTCGCAAGTGCAATCAGAACCATCTCCAAACCCAAGGGATTCACCTCCCTTGAAGGGCTCCTCTTTCCGGCGCAATATAGTTTTCAAAGGGGAACCTCAGCACAGCAAGCTCTCTCGTCGATGATGGAGCGCGCACTGATTGAAATGGGAAAATCTGGATTTACGACAACCAAGGATAAATTCTCACCTCAGCAACTTCTTATCATCGCTTCATTGGTGCAAGCAGAAGGTAATACTCAAGATTTCACCAAGATATCGCGCGTAATACGAAACCGTCTTACTAAAGGAATGCCTCTCCAATTCGATTCAACTATTCATTATGTAAAGAAGTCGCGTGGAAGCGTTTTTCTGAGCACTCAATCAACCTTTATCAACTCTGCCTACAACACCTATAAACACTATGGTCTTCCGCCAGGACCCATCAATAACCCTGGTTTTGATGCGATGTATGCGGCGACACATCCAGATGCGGGGGATTGGCTCTTTTTCATCACAGTCGCACCTTTTGATACGAGATTCACCAACAATCTCGATCAGTTCAACACATGGAAAGTAGAATACGAGAAGAACCTCAAGGCTGGAAAATTTAGGAGGACACCGTGAAACGAGGCGCTGTCCTTGGCTCACCGATAAGCCATTCCTTATCACCTATTCTCCATCGCTCCGCATTTGAATTCCTGAAGATCGAAGGTACCTACCAAGCGATTGATGTTCCTTCCGGATCTCTCGCTGACTTCATGGCAGCACGTGGCGCAGATTTTGATTATTTCTCATTGACAATGCCACTTAAAGAAGAGGTGATGGGTCTTGGTTATGAAACGGATTCAAAGACTGCAGAGATTCAGTCGGGCAATACTCTCTTTCGGCGCGATGGAAATTGGAACTTAACAAGCACAGATGGCAGTGGGCTTATCTCCGCTCTCTCGCACGCAGGTCTCAAGGGTTTCAATCGTGTCCTCATTCTTGGAGCCGGAGGCACTGCCCGTGCTGTTACGGGTTCACTCGACGCAATTGCGGATGAAATTCACATCCTTGGTCGCTCAAGTATTCGACAGGAGGCGCTAGAGCGCTCGATCCATAAAGCTCGGTTTGAATACCATCGCTGGAATGTGGATGTTGATTTTTCAGAATACGACTTGGTGGTAAATACAACTCCTGCGGGAGCGGCAGATCTGCTATCAGATTCAGTGCAACCGAATGTTAAGGCAGTTCTCTTCGATGTTATATATAAGCCATGGCCCACAGAACTTGCTAAACGTTGGAAGGATTGTGGTGGCACAGTACTGAATGGCTTGGAACTATTGCTCTACCAAGGTATTGATCAGCTCGAGATTGTTCTTGATGAGAAGGTTGATCGCGCAGCTCTTGCACAGCATCTGCGTGCAGTTTTAGCGAGGGCAGCTAAGTAATCCACAGTCCGATTACTGAAGGCACTTCACCTTCTAGTCTTTGGCGATGTTAACTGGTCTCGTACTCATCTTCATCGCAATCTTCGATTTCATATGGCATCGCATTCCAAATATTTCACTTCTTATTCTCTTGATTGCCACTCTGGTGAGCGGTTCAGTAACAGTACTACCTCTTTATGCCTTGATTGCTCTAGTTGTCTCACTATTGGCTTATCGATATTGCGGATTGGGAGCAGGCGATGTCAAGCTGCTGATAATCATCACCCTGTTCATGACGCCACAAGATCAGATCGCAGATTTCTGGTTCTACTTCTCCCTCATTGGCGCATCTCTTCTTACCCTACATTTCGCCGTCACTCGGTCAATCAAAGGCAATATCGCTCTCGCTCCTGCTCTGTGTGGCGCAGTTCTCTGTATTTCATGGGTGCACCTGATTTAATTGCGCTCATCAATTCAGATTCTTCTGCAACAATATGCACATGCGTTGGATAACTGCGGGCGAATCACATGGCCAAGCTCTCTCGGCAATCGTTGAGGGTATTCCCGCTCATGTTCAAGTCACGACCGCAGATATTGATTTCCATTTAGCGCGACGTCGCCTTGGCGTAGGACGCGGTGCACGCCAGAATTTTGAAGCCGATAAAGTGGTGATCCTCGGTGGTGTCCGCCTCGGTATTACGCAAGGTGGTCCCATCTCGATACAAGTGGGAAATAGTGAGTGGCCTAAGTGGGAGAAGGTCATGTCGGCCGATCCTGTGCCTGCATCTGAGATCGAAAATTTGGCGCGTAATGCACCACTGTCTCGCCCGCGTCCAGGTCACGCAGATTTAGTTGGAATGCAGAAGTACGATTTTGATGACGCACGAGCAATTCTTGAGCGAGCCAGTGCACGTGAGACTGCGGCGCGAGTAGCACTTGGTGCGATTGCTCGAAAATTCCTCGAGCAGAGCGTCGGAATAACGATCTTGAGCCATGTTGTTTCTATTGGATCGGTGCGAATTCCTGATGAATACGAATTGCCACTCGAGACAGATATGACGCGCATAGATGAAGATCCTGTTCGATGCACAGATCCAGCTACTAGCGCTGCGATGATTCGTGAAATTGAATCTGCTCATGCTGATGGCGACACTCTCGGCGGTGTCTGCGAAATTCTTGCCTATAACTTGCCTCCTGGTCTGGGATCACATGTGCATTCGGATCGTAGATTGGACTCACGTCTAGCAGGGGCGATGATGGGAATCCAAGCGATCAAGGGAGTTGAAATTGGTGATGGTTTTAGAACCGCAACTCGAAGAGGCTCTGTAGCTCACGATGAAATCGAACGTGGTTCTGATGGAACAATCCAGCGACGCACTGATCGTGCGGGTGGTACTGAAGGTGGGATGTCTAACGGGGAAATATTGCGAGTATCCGTGGCGATGAAACCGATATCCACAGTTCCTAAAGCTCTCGACACGATTGATGTGAAGACAGGGGAGGCGGCAAAAGCTATCAATCAACGCTCTGATGTTTGCGCTGTTCCAGCTGCGGGAGTAGTCGCAGAAGCTATGGCAGCACTTGTCTTAGCAGAGGCAGTGCTGGAAAAGTTTGGTGGAGATTCAGTACAAGAGACTCGTCGCAATTTCGAGTCATATATGAAGAATCTTCGTTTTAAGTAGGACGTCATGCCACCGCGTCTGATATTGATAGGACCGATGGGTTCAGGGAAAACCACGATTGGCAAGCTTATTGCAACTCGCCTTAATCTCCCGTTCCGAGATACAGATCAAGTGATCGAGGAAGATAGTGGAAAGAGCGTCTCAGAGATATTTCTCGAGGATGGCGAAGATTCATTTCGAGCTATTGAGAAGTCTGTGTTACGTAAAGAGTTATTGAGCGATGACACCATTCTCGCTCTCGGTGGTGGTGCGCCCATGTCGATAGATGCTCAATCCGCACTGCGAGCAATCGCATCGCCAGTTATCTATTTCGATATCTCGCTCTCCTCAGTTGCCCCGCGCATTGGGTTTAATCGTGATCGGCCACTGCTCCTGAACAATCCACGAGGTCAATGGGAACTGCTGATGCAGGAGCGTCGCCCGATTTATGAGTCAATCGCGGATACAGTAATTGATGTGAATGGAAAATCGGAGATGGATATCGTCGATGAAATTCTCATGGTGATTGCATGAAGACAATCCACGTCTCTGCAGATCGAGAATACGACGTCGTTATCGATACTCCCTATTTAGCAGCGCTCAAAGATGTTGCAGCCTCACGTTCACGTGTTGCGATATTTTTCAGCGCGGATATGAAATCTTCGATTCCTCGCATCGAAGGGCTAGATACGGAAATTTTCTACTTTCCAATCCCTGATGGTGAGGCGGGAAAAAGCGCTGAGATATTGCACCAGAGCTGGAATTGGCTTGGTGCCGCCGGATTTACTCGAGACGACCTTATTATCGGAATCGGCGGAGGCGCTGTCACTGATTTTGCGGGTTTTGCTGCCGCGAGTTGGTTACGCGGAGTTGATTGGGTTGCCATCCCAACGACAGTTGCAGGGATGGTCGATGCTGCAATCGGTGGGAAGACGGGAATCAATAGTGATTATGGGAAGAATCTCATTGGCGCCTTCCATTCGCCGATTTCCGTCATCATCGACCCGCAATGGTTGGACTCTCTTTCGGATCGCGATTTTCTAGCGGGGCTCGCTGAAGTTGTTAAATGTGGTTTTATCCAGGACGGGAAGATTCTTTCTGCAATCAAAGGCAAGGCACTTTCTGACATTCGAAAATCCCGTGAACTCACTATTGAGTTGATAGAGCGATCTGTGCAGGTGAAAGCTGATGTTGTATCGGGGGACTTCAAAGAGAGTTTCGGTCGCGAAATTCTTAATTACGGACATACCTTTGGCCACGCTGTTGAGTTATCTTCTAAATACTCATTACGACATGGTGAGTGCGTCGCAATTGGAATGGCCTTTATCGCCCATCTAGCCGTGGAAGTTGGAGTAATGAGTGAGGATCTTCTCAATGAACATGTAGCCATCCTCTCTGCTCTCGGATTGCCGACGACCTATTCGGGCGCAGAGTGGCCAGAACTACTTGCAACAATGAAAGTCGATAAGAAGTCCCGAGGAAATTCTCTACGCTTCGTTGTGATCTCTGAGGTAGGGAAGACACAACGATTAGAGAATCCAATTGAAAGCGCCTTACTGACTGCTTATGAGAAGGTATGCCAATGAAGGTTTTAGTTCTTAACGGTCCAAATCTCGGTCGACTCGATATACGAGACTCTGCGATCTATGGAGATATGACCTATCCCAATCTCGTGGCTCATATCGAATCTGCTGCAAAGACACATGGTTTTGAGGCAGACATTCGACAGAGTAATGATGAGGCCGAAATGATCGGTTGGCTACACGAAGCAGCTGACTCCAATACTCCCGTCATCATTAATCCTGCAGCCTTCACGCATTATTCATATGCAATTCGAGATGCGGCTGAAATGGTTAAAGCCCCTCTGATTGAGGTACATCTTTCAAATCCTTTATCTCGCGAAGAGTTTCGCCACACATCTGTAATCTCTGGAGTCGCCAATGGCACAATCGGGGGATTTGGACCGAATTCATACGTGCTGGCTCTCATCGCTTTGAAGGCGCTGGTCGCCTAACTCCATACGGTAAACTCTGCGGTCTATTGTCCTTCGATAAGCGAAGACATGAACTGGAGTTATCGTGGCAACAACAAATGATCTAAAAAATGGCATGACCCTCGATATCGAAGGTCAGTTATGGACTGTTGTTGAATTCCAACACGTAAAGCCAGGTAAGGGTCCGGCATTTGTGCGCACAAAGCTCAAGCAAGTGATGACTGGCAAAGTTGTAGATAAGACTTTCAATGCCGGCGTTAAAATCGAGATTGCAATCCTTGAAAAGCGCGAAATGAACTTCCTCTATAAAGAGGGCGATGATTACGTCTTCATGGATAACGTCAACTTTGACCAGATGAATATCTCCGAAGCAACTATTGGTGATGCCGTTAACTACATGCTCGAAAATACCGAAGCAATCGTTGCAATCCACGAGGGAAACCCGCTCTATATCGAACTTCCAGCATCTGTACCTCTGAAGATTACATACACCGAACCTGGACTACAGGGGGATCGTTCATCTGGTGGAACAAAGCCTGCCACGGTAGAGACTGGCATTCAGATTCAAGTTCCGCTCTTTATTAAGCAAGATGAGATTGTTCTTGTCGATACTCGCGATGGTTCGTACCAGGGTCGCGCCAACTAGTGTCAGCTCGCAGTAAGGCTCGTAAGCAAGCGTTAGATTTGCTCTACGAAGCCGATATTCGCAGTGCGTCGGCGTTAGATTTACTCACACTCAGAGATATCGAAGAAGAGGGTCCGGATGCCCGCCCTATCCGAGAGTTCACCAAGTTACTGATCGTTGGTGTCACCGAGAACAAACGAAAGATTGATGAACTCATCGCTACATACGCCCAGGGATGGGATATGGATCGTCTGCCTGCAGTGGATCGAAATATCCTCAGGCTTGGTATCTATGAGATTGTCTGGAGTTCGGATCTCGATGATGGAATTGCAATCGATGAGGCACTGACCTTGGCGAAAGATCTCTCAACTGATGAGTCAGCGGGTTATATTCACGGTGTATTGGGTCGAATCTCTTCAATCAAAGAGAGTATTGCAATTTAGTTTTTCTTTTTTTATCGCCGTGTGAGCAGGACTTTCTCGTCATCAAGCCAGCTCATCAACTCTGCATAATTGATGTCAAGGACGAGGGCCAAAATCCCACAATCTGCGCTGCGAAGTGAGAGAACCTCTCCGTTCCAATCCTGTCTCGACTCTACAATCGCACGAGTAAAGCGGGCTAAGAGAATGAAACGCTCTGTCCATTGGTTCTGAATCTGCGCTCTTCGACTAATTGCGCGCAGATCCAACATCTTCCTTCCTTGCATCTGACTCGGTATGTATTGCTTTTCAGTGAAGAGTTGCGAGAGTGGAATCTCATACAGTTCTGCGATCTCCAGCGCACGTTTGACACTTAACGTCCGCGAACCTCGCTCGTAGGAACCAAGGACGACCGCTTTGATGCGACCGTGACTTTTTTCTTCGACATCACCAAGGGACCATCCGCGCGCGTGGCGCAGGGTGCGTAACTTGGCGCTGATATCGGACATTGTGACTGCGTTCTGGCTCATGCCGCCACACTAGGAGTTCGCGCATACACGCCCAGTTTGATTTCCACAGGCTGCGAAATTCAATGATAAACTCCCGTCCAACATCCTTTAACGACCCGTCCTGCGAGGCGGGGAAGGAGATTGACATGAGCCTTGCCCTGCCGGCGCCAGATATGGACCGCGCCATCACTCGTATTTCCCACGAAATCCTCGAACGTAATTCTGGTTCGGAATCGATTACCTTGCTTGGAATTCCAACTCGCGGCGCGCATTTAGCTGCGCGATTGGCGGCAAAGATCGAGGCAATCGAAGGAAGAGCTGTTCAATGCGGAACTCTCGATATCACGCTGCATCGCGATGATCTTCGGATGCGTCCGCCCCGAGCGTTGATGCCCACAACTATTCCCTCGATGGGCGTTGAGAACCGCAACATTATTTTGGTCGACGATGTTCTCTTTTCAGGAAGAACTATTCGCGCCGCACTCGATGCTCTTGGTGAAATAGGTCGCCCTGCATCAGTTCAACTCGCAGTACTGATCGATCGTGGTCATCGACAGCTGCCGATTCGCGCAGATTATGTGGGAAAAAATCTTCCAACGTCTCTTGCGCAGATTATTAAGGTTCAATTTACCGAGCTAGATGGCCTGGATGCAGTAACTCTGGAAGATGGCGCCCTCTAATGCGCCACCTACTATCTATTGCGGATCTCTCTTCCACTCAAGCAATCCAAATTTTGGATACTGCTGAAGAGCTATCATGGGTATCAGATGGCCCAATGAAGAAACTACCTACCCTTCGTGGACGCACAATCGTTAACCTCTTTGCAGAAGATTCCACTCGTACTCGCATCTCATTCGAAGCTGCTGCAAAGCGACTTTCAGCAGATGTAATTAACTTCTCCGCAAAGGGATCGAGTGTCAGCAAAGGTGAATCACTGAAAGATACTGCGCAAACTCTGCAGGCCATGGGCGCTGACGCTGTCATCATCCGACACAGCGCATCAGGTGCTGCGCAACGTCTTGCAGATAGTCAGTGGATGACTGGTTCAGTGATTAATGCAGGAGATGGAACACATGAGCATCCCAGCCAAGCTTTGCTCGATGCATTTACAATCCGTAAGAATCTTGTTCATGGAGGAAATGACCTCACTGGAATTCATGTAGCAATCGTTGGCGACATCATCCATTCGCGAGTAGCGCGGTCAAATGTCCTACTTCTCACCAAGCTTGGTGCGCATGTCACTTTAGTAGCTCCGCCAACGCTTCTTCCTACAGGTGTTGAATCGTGGCCAGTTGCTATCTCCTATGACTTCGATTCTGTGATTGGAAAGGTCGACGTAGTCATGATGTTGCGCATCCAACTCGAACGCATGTCCGAGCTCTTCTTTCCTAATGCGCGAGAGTATTCACATTACTTTGGCCTCAATCGAGACCGCCTCAAGATGATGAAGCCAACAGCGATTGTTATGCACCCTGGCCCAATGAATCGTGGACTTGAAATCACTGCAGATAGCGCTGACAGTGCACGATCGGTTATTTTGCAGCAGGTAACTAACGGAGTAACGGTAAGAATGGCAATCCTTTATCTCTTACTCGCTGGTTCGCAAGAGTTAGGAGTGCAACCATGACAACATCGTTCGTGATAAAAGGTGGCTCGCTGCCTAACGGTTCTAAGAGCGATGTCGCAATTTCTGATGGAGTGATCACGCAACTGGGGACCGACATCACTGTTGCAGGCGCCACAATCATCAATGCAGCAAATGCAGTTCTTCTTCCTGGACTTGTAGATTTGCACACACATCTGCGAGAGCCAGGTAAAGAGGATGCAGAAACAGTTCTCTCCGGTTCGCAGGCAGGCGTTCGTGGTGGCTACGTTGCGCTGAGTGCGATGGCAAATACATCACCAGTTGCGGACACGGCAGGTGTAGTCGAGCAAGTATTCCGTCTCGGACAGAATGCTGGGCTTCTCGATGTCTTTCCGATCGGAGCAGTAACTCGTGGACTCGAAGGGCAAGAACTTGCCGAAATTGGTGCAATGGCTGACTCGACTGCGCGAGTTCGAGTATTTAGCGATGACGGACATTGTGTCTTTGATCCACTTGTGATGCGAAGAGCACTTGAATATGTGAAGAAATTCGATGGAGTTATCGCGCAACACGCACAAGAGCCTCGACTTACACAAGGCTCACAAATGAATGAAGGGTTTGTATCGTCGCAATTAGGCTTGAAAGGTTGGCCAGCGATTGCAGAAGAATCGATTATTGCGCGCGATGTCTTGCTGGCAGATCACGTTCAAGCACGACTGCACATCTGTCACCTCACAACAGCTGGGGGAGTCGAGATTATTCGTTGGGCAAAGCAACGTGGAATTCAAGTGACAGCGGAAGTTACTCCGCATCACCTACTTCTCACTGATGAGTTAGCGCGCAGCTATGACCCTGTCTACAAAGTAAATCCACCTCTTCGCACCGAAACTGATGTGATGGCACTGCGCGAAGCACTTGCAGATGGAACGATTGATATTGTTGCAACTGATCACGCACCACATCCTGCAGAGAGCAAGGAGTGTGAGTGGCAAGAAGCCTCATTTGGAATGCTTGGGCTTGAAACGGCTCTCTCCATCGTCACGCAAACTATGGTTGAAACAAAGCTGTTGGATTGGACGGGGGTGGCAGACCGAATGAGTATCACCCCAGCGCGCATCGCACGTTACGAAGCTCACGGACTAGAGATAGCTGTCGGAGCGCCAGCAAATCTGACTGTGATGAACCCGA